>NZ_JAWIZX010000020.1:0-819 GCF_032840035.1 Campylobacter sp. TJR-1
AGCAAAAAACTATCTACTATTTATTAAGGTTTGGTTTGAAAAACACGATTAAGAAGCAAATACTATATCATTTGTTGATGTAGCAAGACTATCTAAATTAACGGTTGTACCGCTTAGTTTAACTATTAAATCGCTTGTTGTAAGCGTATCTGTGCTACCTGCAGCGTTGTACAATAAGTAAGTATCGTTATTGTACGTAAAGCCGTACACCGTATTAGCTACATCTGAAGTACCTAATATAGTTTCGGCAGCTGTTTTTAAAGTATCTCCTTGTCCAATACCTTTATTTTCATAAGCAATTGCAGCACCAAAAGTAATTTTATCGCCTGCGCTAAAATCTGTTATTTCTACAAATTCAGGAGTTGCTACTGTAACAATTACAGAAGCTTTGATATCAAACGTATCATTTCCCTCACCACCGGCAATCTTAAGAGTCTTAGTTGCAGTAAATGCGCCTGTTTCTATCTTGTCATCTCCTGAACCAAGATTTACGACTGCACTTTCAGTTAATTTTCCTAATTTAATATTATCCGCGCCTGTTGTTGCATTAAACGTAGTTAAGCCGGTATATCCGCTAAAATCAAACGCCGTAGCTGCGTCAGTACCGTGAAGACCTACTTCAACGCCTTTTAATCCTATAAGGTCGATATCTGTTATACTTGCAGCAGTAGCAGCGCCTATATCAAATACAAACGTATCGTTTCCATCGCCCAAATCCCCATCTACCTTAACCTTAGTAGTAGCAGCAAGTAGTTTAAGAGTAACTTGGTCATTTGACTCACTACCATTTATAGTAAGAGCTTTATCACTCATATCTGT
>NZ_JAWIZX010000021.1:0-774 GCF_032840035.1 Campylobacter sp. TJR-1
TTAAATTTAAAAGATTTATTTGAAAGAATTAAATAATATATCAAGAAGTCGGAAAATCCGACTTCTTTTAGCAAAAAAACTATCTACTATTTATTAAGGTTTGGTTTGAAAGTCGGTTATTGCCGTCGCATCGAAAAACAAAAAAACTAAGTCGTTGTATATTTAAATATACATATGTTAAACTTAATTCATTCATACAACAAATCATTGCTAATATATTTACGACAACAAAGCTCAAAGCCTAGCTAATTAATTCTAGTAGGCTTTGAAAGTTAGCTCTACTTATTGAGAGTCTGCAATTGTGATATTTTGTGTTCCAGTTAGCTCGTGGATGCCAGCTAGCTTAATCACTGTATCAGTGTCTGCCAAAATAGCTCCTACTCCCTTATCAACTACTATATAGGTATCGTTTTGATAATGGAAGTATTTAACTATAGGATTTACACCTCCATTACCGCTCGCTGCTTGATTTACGTAATCACTAAATCCTGTTGTATTTGCCAAAGTAAGTTTTTCTATGGCTTTTGCATTAGCAAAATCGGTACCGTCTAAGACTATTTTATCATCTTTGCTAAAGTCATTAATTGTTATATAGTCTGTAGATGTGCCGCCTTTTTTTAGTGTAACGGTATCAGATCCTTCTCCAAGAGTTAAATTAGCTAATCCGCCTTTAACAGTTATACTATCAGCTCCGCTACCGCCTTTAATTGTTGCGCCGTTAGCTATAGTTATAGCACTTGCATCAAATGTAAGACCAGCTTTAAGAGCACTTGC
>NZ_JAWIZX010000022.1:0-758 GCF_032840035.1 Campylobacter sp. TJR-1
CGATAACCCTAAACGCAGGAGACGCAAGTACTTCGGTAAAAGCAGGCAATATAGCTGCAGATAGCGTAAATGTAGATCTTTCTAAAGTATTAGGTACTACAACAGTAGGTAAAATAACATCTGATAATATAATATATAAAGCTTCAGAGCTTTCAGCTGATACTGCAAGTAAGATAGCTTTAGCATCAAAAGGTAATATTCAAAATTTCAAAGCAGAAGTTACTGGTAGTTTAGGCGATGATAAAATAGAATTAACTACCGCAGCTACTACTTCATCAGTAACTCTATCAGGCGATTTGGGTGTAGGAAACGATACTGTAGATATAAATGAAACTTCAGCAGTAGACGCTCTTAAAACAGTAAATTTAAGTGTCTTAACTAATTACGCTACTTCTACAACAAAACTACAAGCAGCTGCGAACGATACTCTTACGTTTAATGGCGGAAGCGGTGATGATAGCGTAGAAGTATCAGGAACTACTATAGCATCTCTTAAGGTAATTGGTGATTTTGGTGGAGGGAACTTAGATAAGCTTACTTTAGGTACAAATACTACTGCTATAACCGGAGCCGATTCTGCAGTAACTATAGATATCACTAAAGTAACTAATGTAGATAGTACCGAGATCAACTTTACAAACGGTGCAACAGATATGAGTGATAAAGCTCTTACTATAAATGGTAGTGAGTCAAATGACCAAGTTACTCTTAAACTACTTGCTGCTACTACTAAGGTTAAGGTAGATGGGGATTTGGGC
>NZ_JAWIZX010000023.1:0-728 GCF_032840035.1 Campylobacter sp. TJR-1
AGCAAAAAACTATCTACTATTTATTAAGGTTTGGTTTGAAAAACACGATTAAGAAGCAAATACTATATCATTTGTTGATGTAGCAAGACTATCTAAATTAACGGTTGTACCTGTTAGCTTGACTAGTACGTCATTTGCTGCTGCAGTTGCTACGTTGTAGTATAAGTAACTCTCATTGTTATATGTAAATCCATACACTGTTGTAGCTTCGTCACTATCAGTTAGTACCGCAGCGATAGCTGATTTTAAATCGGCTTTACCTGATAAATCAACAGTTGAATGTTTATAAGCAGTAACTGAAGCTGCAAATTTAATGCTATCCCCGGCACTAAAGTCAGCGATAGTAGCATGTTCTGGTGTATCTGCAGTCACTATTTTAGCAGCAGTAACGTTAAATACGTCATTTCCTGCTCCACCTGTTACGGTTAAACCGTCATTTACTTTACCGATAGTTATAGTGTCATTTCCGGCACTACCTTTTATACTAGAAACAGCTGTTAGCGCTTTATCAATAGTGATAGTACCGCTTAAAGTTCCTCCTGTTGCGCTCAAGCCACTCAAGTCTATGGTAGTTATGGCCACTGCTGCAGCGTCCGGAGCAACGGTAACTGTGTTTGTCTCCGCTAGCGGTTATAGTTTGAGTATCTGCTATACCTTTTATTGTTAATGCATCATCTGCAGCGGCTCCACCTATTACTTGAGCATTTAAATCAGTACCGCCGGCTGCG
>NZ_JAWIZX010000024.1:0-649 GCF_032840035.1 Campylobacter sp. TJR-1
AATCTAAGCGGAGAAAATGCCAAGTCACAAGTGGATTTATCTGCTGTAGCTTTAGGAGACGCCGCAGCCGCTCAAGGTATAGTGCTAAATGCTAGCGGACTAAAAGGCGGACTAGAAGTAGGAAATACGGTTACTAAAGGCTCTATAAATATCAACCTAAACGCTATGAGCGGAGACGCAAAACTAGCCGCTGCTAATTCAGAAACAGATAATCTAAGTATAAGCGTAAATGGCGTAGAAGGCAAATTTGAAACAGGAGCTTTAAAAGCTGCAGCGTCTACTACTGTATCTCTTACAAACATAAAAGGTGCTTCAACTATAGCTTCTTTAAATGGAGCCACTACTAGTTTATCTATAGAAAACACTGGAGACGTGACTATATCTAATGCTTCTTCTGCTTTAGAAGGTGATTTTAGTATAAATGCAAATAATGCAAACGGATTAACAACCGACGTTATAACAGCTAATAAAGGAGCTATATCTATAAATGCAAATGGTGTTAGTGCTATATCAGTTGGAAACCTAAGCGCCAAATCATCGATAACCCTAAACGCAGGAGACGCAAGTACTTCGGTAAAAGCAGGCAATATAGCTGCAGATAGCGTAAATGTAGATCTTTCTAAAGTATTAGGTACTACAACAGTAGGTA
>NZ_JAWIZX010000002.1:0-284630 GCF_032840035.1 Campylobacter sp. TJR-1
AATTAACCAGATAAATGAAGCTGTTGCTACGGTAGATGAGCAGACTAAACAAAATGTCACTATAGCTCAAAATAGTAATAAGATAACTAATGAGGTGGAGAGTATAGCAAACGAAGTATTTAACGAAGTCAATAAAAAGAAATTCTAACCGGGTTAAATTTGAGCTTTTATTAAGCTCAAATTTATTATCCGGTTTTATCTCTTAATCTTATCAGAGATCAAAACTCCAACGTATAAAGAACATCTTTACCGTTTTCATAACTTGAAATCAAAATTTTATCATCTACAAACGTCATAGCACGGATATTTAAAATATCTTTTGGAAAACCATAAGCTTTAGTTATGATCTGATCTTTTGGGTCTATTAACAACAAAGTATTGTAAGCTTTACTTGCGGCGTAAAGCATATCGTCTTTTATGGCTAATGCCGAAATATAGAGCTCACCTAAGCTTCTTGCATCTTTTAATTTCACATTATCTCCAAGCTCGGGAATGAACTCAGCAGATAATCCTTTATCGCTATTTAAAGCGGAAACAACTATTAGTTCTTTATACTTGTTATTTGGCACAGTTATCATGTACGTATGTTTTTTATCACTTCTAGATGTTAACACATAGTAGTTTTTAGCTCTGCTAGTTTTGAGTCTATATCTACTGATTTCATCAAATTTATCTGCTCCTTCTAAAAAATATCGAAAATTTGCTACTTTATTTGCAGATGGATTTGGCTTGACATCAACGCTGGTTTTGTTTATTCCCATAATGCGTATATTATCGCCTACGAAATTTGCTCCGGCAAATTTCTCAACAGTAGCAGAAAAATATTTATCTAGAACTAAATGCGAGCTTATATTCGCAAGATCTTTATCTGTTATATATAAACCGTATTCTTCTGTAGATACGAGCATATTATCATTTTGATAATTTAAATCACTTATAGGTGAGTTTAAATTTAAAGAGCTGATTTTTTTATCGATGATTTCTAACTCCTCTTCTACAACAAGAGGCGAATTTGAGTAGTCGCTATCAAATTCAAAATCCTCAGATGCGTCAAGAGCGAGATCAGGAAAATTGACATCTCTTTTTCCAAGAAAATTAGTCGGGAATCTCATATCTTTCCATCCATCGGCAGACCAAATTGTATATTTGCTATTCCAACTATATCGAACCGGATCTCCTTGACCTAAAAACGGCGGCGGTCCTGTAGAAATAAATGCTTGCACGATATTTGAAACGATAACTATAAAAAATACCCAAAAGGCGACTATGTTTGCACTTGTTAATTTTCTAAATTTATAGGCTTCATCTTCAAATTCTTTTAAATTTGGAGCGAAAAATAATATAACTCCCAACAAAAACACTACAGCCCAAAATACAACTTCAGCCCAAAACTGCGTATGCAAACCTAAAATCGCTACGCCAAATCCCTGTCCAACATCTTCTAATGCGTGATTTCCTAAATGATAAAAACTCTCCCATAAACCAACTGCAGTGATAATAAGTATCATAGCTAAATATTTTGGCTTAAATCCATATCTCAAAACAAACAAAGCCGCAACCGAGATATATATCATGCTTTGACGCTGACCCCAACAAAGTGTGCAAGGCGAATCGCCAAGAATATATCCGAAAATAAAATTAGCAATCCCGACCGGAAGCGCTAAAATACCTATTGCCGCTAATGAAAATAGCAGATAAAATGTTTTTGTATTTCGCATAGTTGCTCCTTTAGAGATTAATATTTGGTAAAATACTCGAAACATGAGCTATATACATAATAGCAGCCATAGCCCAAGCAATAACAAAAATTCCAAAAGCGAATTTCTCTTTTTGCGGTTTTTTGTAGATCAAAAATACAGCAATAAATGCTAGAATGAGTCCTAGAAATTCCATTACTTTCTCCTTATGTTTAGATATTATCATAATTACACTTTTTAAATTCAATCAAATTTTATCTCGGTTACAATCTATTTTTTGATATAAAATATAAATTCAATAAAAGTTTGGCTTAAATTTAACAACAAGCCAAACATGTCTGATTTAATATAATTTTAATAACGCAAAATCTAGAAATTACCGTTTAAAGATAGATAAAATCTTCTGCCTTCTTCTATTCTATTATAAGTATTTACCCACGTTTGCGTATTTGCACTAGTATAAGACTCGTAACTATCCGTAAAATCTTTATCTAGCAGATTATAAATACCTAAATTTACATTCCAATTTTTATTTATATCATAACGCATACCTACCGAAGCTAAAAATATATTTTTATAATATTCTCGATTTAAATTTGAATCTCCCATATATCTGTCTATTTGATATTCGCCTTTTATCCAAGGCGTAAATTTATTAAATATCATATAAGATGCTTTTGCGACTATATTGTGTTTTAGACTGTTGATCTCTGGTTTTCCTATGCTGGTACTATCTATGCTATCTTTAACTTCGCTGTCTGTATATGTCCATGAAAGATCAATATTTAAATCTTTTATCGGCTTTACTCCTGCTGCAAACTCTAAACCTTTGTACTCTACTTCACCGTGATTTATAGCTTGTAAGCAGCGAGCCGCGCCACACACTCCTATACTAGGAACGGATTGACCTGTTTTATAAGTTTTACTTGAAATTTTATCTTCAAACGTGGTTAAAAATCCGGTTAAAGACGTGCTGAATATTCCAGTATCATAAATTGCACCAAATTCATAATTTACAGAAGTTTCCTCTTTTAAATTCGGATTTCCATATACGGGATATTTTCCTTGACCGCTAAAGTTATACTCTCCGGCAATTAGTCTATTTGCATATGGAGCTTTAAAACCAGTAGAAACGCCGCCTTTTAACGTTAAATTATCAGTAGCGTTATAAACTAGATATGCTCTTGGAGATATGTTATTGCCAAATATTTCATGATGGTTATATCTACCGCCTAAAGTTAAAAGCAAATTTTCTAAGATTGTTATCTCATCTTCTGCATAAACAGCGAGCATATATTGATCAAAACTCGTTGGATTTGCTATTTTATCATGCATTTTTTCAAGGCGATACTCGGCGCCGACACTTAATATATTTCCATTTCCTATAGGAACAACTGCTTTAGTATCTAGCATAAAATCTTCGGCTTTTATATCTCTATTTTGACCGAGAAACGCTTGAGTTGGCTGACCCACAACCTCTCTTCCGTCATTTGTAACGCGATTATACTGCACAGCCGAATTTAAAGTAAATGCATCATATATGCCTTCGTGAGCAAGATATGTAACTATCTTTGATATATCCATAGTAGGCGTATATCCGCCAGTAAGGCTTCCGTTTGGATTTTTTTTCGTGAGAGTTCCTATTTCACTATTTTTATTATTATAGTGATTTTTAGAGTAGTCTATATCCCATATAATACTATTTCTATCGTCCACTAAATAGTTAAATTTAGCTCCTATATTAAATGTATTTGCCCTAGTAGGACTTTGAGCTTGATCTCCTGCTACTCTTTGACCAAAACCGTTTGTAAATTCAACCTTTGACTGCTCTCTATATGAGTTTCTAAAACGAAGATCTAATCCTAATTTATTATCTAATAATGGACCACTAGCATAAATACCGGTTCCATAAGTATTTCCCCAGCTACTATCTTCATTTATCATAGTATCTAGGCTAAAAGATGCTCCCCACTTATCGCCTACTTTTTTTGTAATTATATTTACAACGCCGCCAAGAGCCTCAGATCCATATAAAGTAGACATAGGACCTTTTATGACTTCGATTCTTTCTATACTAGAAAGCGGCGGTAAAAGAGCATTTGAAACTTCACTAAAACCATTTGGACCTATCTCGCCGCCAACGCTTTGACGTCTGCCGTTTATGAGAACTAACGTATAGCCAGTTATCCCGCGCATAGTGATATTATAAGCTCCGGTTTTACCTTTACTAGCATATAGATCAACTCCCGGAATATCCGATATAACTTCGGCGATATCACGATACGGTTTGCTTTGTAGTGCTTTTTTATCAATAACGTTTATAGTAGCCGGCGCTTCTTTGATATCTTGGGAAAATCCAGAAGCACTAATAATAGAATGTTCTAATTCTTTTATATCATCTGCTATTAGAGAATTACATAGATAAGCAGCAACACAAAAACTCAATATGGTTTTTTGCATATATATCCTTTATTATAAAATTAATTAAATAAGAATATAATATTATAAAAATATCTATTAATTTATACTTAATTACAATAATAAATATCAAAATTAATTTACTATATAAAATAAAATCAAAATTATGCCTATATATAATATAATGATATTAATTATAAATTTAGTTTGTTTTTATTATAATGCTCGAATTACAAAAAATATTTAAGAAAGTAAAAAATGGAATTTCTAAAGCAATATATCGATTTAATCATCTTTATCATACTTGGATTAATGGCTTTTATAGCTATTTGGTGTGTTATAGAAAGAGTATTATTTTTAAATAAAATAGATATAAATGAATATAACAATCAAGAAGATTTAGAAGATAGTATAAGTGAAAATTTAACCACGCTTTATATCATATATTCTAATGCTCCATATGTAGGACTTTTAGGTACAGTTATAGGCATTATGATCACATTTTACGATATGAGCTTAGCTGGAAATATCGACGTAAAATCTGTAGTTTCAGGTCTATCTTTGGCTCTTAAAGCTACAGCTCTTGGACTTTTTGTCGCTATTCCTAGTTTGATAGCCTACAATGCTCTTTTAAGAAAAGTAAATTTGGTAATCAACAGGTATAAAACAAGGAAATCTAATGATAAAATTGCCTAAAAATGAGGGTTTAAATATCATTCCGTTTATTGATATTATCCTAGTTTTATTAGCAATAGTGCTTAGTATATCTACGTTTATAGCTCAAGGAAAGATAAAAGTAGATCTTCCGCAAAGCCAATCTGCACGAAGCTTAGAAGACGATAAAAATAGACTTTCTATAATAATAGATAAAGATAACAAATTTTATTTAGACGAAAATGAAGCAAGTGTAGAAGATCTAAAAAATAGAATTCAAACATTAAATCCAGACACTTTAGTTGAGCTAAAAAGTGATAAAGACGCTAAATTTAGCAGTTTTGTCGTGATAGTGGACAGCTTGAAGCTAAAAGGACACGATAAATTTCAGATAGTTACGGAAAAAGAGCAATGAGAGAGCTTATTCGCACATATTTTAACCATAAAACTCAAGCATTTTTCATATCATCTATTATATTTTTACCTATTGTTTTATTGTTTTACCAAGCTACTTCGATTTTAAGGTTAGAGTTTCAAAACCATAAAGAAGAGAGTTTCGTACTAAGTATGCAAGACTTCATAGCTCCACCTGTGCAAAACTCGCCTATGCCGACTCCTGATATACCTCATATAGCAGAACCTACGGTAGATAAAATAGAGCCTATAAAACCAAAACCTATTAAAAAAACGGTTAAAAAGATACAAAAACATATCAATAAACAGATAAAAACCGAATTTACGCACAAAGTAGAAACAGCCAAAACAGCAGATATACAAAACATCGAACAAATCCCGCGTATTTCACCATCTCAAACAAATATCGCACCTAAAAACACGATTCAAACTCTTACATACGGTAAAAGTGATAATCCTCATTTAAAAGAGATTAAAGCTGCTATCGATAAAGCAGGTTTTTACCCCAGACAAGCAAGAAGAATGAGAATGAGCGGAGAGGTTTGGGTAGAGTTTTTATGGCTAAAAAGAGGTATTTTAAAGGACCTAAAAGTAAGCAAAAGTTCAGGTTATGAGCTACTAGATTTAAGTGCTATGGAAACTATAAAAATAGCTTCAAAAGAGTTCCCAGCGCTAAATGAAGATGCTAGATTATCCGTACCGATAGTTTATCGCTTAAAATAATAAACTAAATTTAAAATACAATCAAATTTAAAAATTCTTCTAAATTTATATATTAAATAAAATTATCTAATATATATTTAAGTAAGATAATATTAAAATACAATCAATATTACCAATCAACACAAGGAAACATTATGATTAGAAATCTCATTTTAGCAAGTTTATTAGCTATTAATATTTTTGCCGCAACACCAAAAGATACGATAGTAATCGGTATAGAAAACGAAACATCGCGCATAAATCCGCTATTTGATGAAGATCACGATACCGCTCTTGATTTTGTATTTAGCGGACTTACCAAATTTACTCCGGATATGAAAATCGAACCAGACTTGGCAAAAAGCTGGAAAGTAAGCGAAGACGGTCTTGTCTGGACGTTTTACTTAAGAGATGATGCACTTTGGCACGATGGAGAAAAATTTAGCGCCGAAGATGTTAAATTTACTATAGAACAAGCACTAAATGATAAACTAAATGCTCCTGCTAAAGCGAGTTTTGAAGAGGTTCAAAGTGTAGAAGTCATAAATAAATATGAGTTAAAAATCATGTTAAAATCACCGTTTCCACCACTTCTTGATGCGCTTAGCATAGGAGTTTTACCAAAACATATTTTAGATGGCAAAGATATAAATAGTGATAAATTTAATCAAAATCCGATCGGCACCGGTCCATTTAAATTTAAAAAATGGCAAAAAGGCAGCTATATAAGTTTTGAAGCCAACAAAGACTTTTACCGAGGTAAGCCAAAAGCAGATAAAGTAATTCTTAAAATCGTGCCTGATTACAATATAAGAACATATGAGATAAAAAGAGGCGATCTTGACGTGGCTCTTATAGAATCAAATTTAGTAAAAGAGTTGCAAAATGATAAAAATATCAAAATCATGAAACTAGATAGTGCTGATTATAGGGCTTTGATGTTTAATTTTGATAATGAAATACTAAAATCTTTGGCCGTAAGACAAGCTATCAATTATGCTATAGACAGGGAATTGATCGCTACGAAAATACTTCATGGATATGGATTTAGCGCTAATAATCCTATACAAAAAAGCTGGGCAAACGATAAAAACGCAAAAATATATGAATACAACATAGAAAAAGCTAAAGAGATCTTAGCAAATGATGGCTGGGAGCTAAAAAACAAGGTTTTACAAAAAAACGGGAAACGACTTGAGTTTGATATCTATGCATTTAATGGCGATCCGTTCAGAGTAACACTTGCCAACATCATCCAAAGCGAATTATCTAAAATCGGCATAAAAGCTCGAGCTATAGCTAAAAATCACGGAGCATTTGAGATAGATAAAGTAGATAGTTTCATTATCGGCTGGGGAAGTCCGCTTGATCCTGATGTGCAAACTTATAGAGTATTTAGCTCTAAAATGGACGCCGCCAAAAATGAAAACGGTTGGAATTACAATCATTATAGCGATAAAACGGTTGATGAAACACTTTTAAAAGCTAGAACGACAGATAAGACAGAAGAGAGAAAACTATGGTATTCTAAATTTATAAACGCCTTACATGAAGATCCGCCGTTTGCATTTTTAGTTTATTTGCAATATCCATTAGCGTACAGCGGCAAAATAAGCGGTATTAAGCCTACTATTCTTGGTCATCATGGAGCCAGATTTACTCATAATATAGAAGAGTGGAGTAAAAATTAGTGTGGATATTTGCTGCTAAAAGAGCAGTCCAGACTATTTTTCTCATTTGTATTTTTAGCTTATTTATATTTATAATGATAGAGTTTTCTAGTGGAAATATCGTATCAGGACTTTATGGAGACAACATTCAAGCCTTAAATCCAGCTTTAAAAGAGAGAATCTTAGCTAATTTAGGACTTGATAGACCTCTAATGGTGCGATATTTTGAATGGTTTTTAAATTTTATAAGAGGCGACTTTGGATTTAGCTTTATAAGCGGAGAAAAAGTTATAGATATCATAAAAGACAGGCTTCCTTGTACTCTCATTCTTGGCACAATAAGTTTTTTTCTTAGCTTTGTTTTAGCCGTAATTTTAGGAGGTCTTAGCGCTATTTTTCAAGGTTCTTTATTTGATAAAATAGTTATGATAATAACTTTATCGTTTTTTAGCGTTCCTAGTTTTTGGCTGAGTCTTATTTTTATAATGTTTTTTAGTGTTATTTTAGGAATTTTTCCTAGTTCAGGAGCATATGATATAGGAACCCAGGGGAATTTTATAGATTTAGCACATCATATGATACTTCCGATTTTAGTTCTTAGTTTATCTCATCTTGCCATATATATCAGACTAGTTAGAACTACTGTTTTAGAAGCCTTGAAAGAACCTTTTGTTACTAGCTACAGATCTTGGGGAGTCGATAAAAAAGATATTTATCTAAAACTTGTTTTAAGATACTCATTATTGCCTGTTATAAGTTATTTCGGCGCAAACTCCGCGGTGATTTTAAGTGGAACTTATGTCGTAGAAACCGTTTTTTCCATCGGAGGACTTGGGAATACGACCATAAACGCACTTTTGGACAAAGATTATCCATTAGCACTCATCATCATACTTTTAAGCACTATCTTTGTAGTTTTTATAAATTTAATAGTCGAAATATCAGCCAAAATATTAAATCCGAGATTTTAGCAATGAAAAAAATTACTATTTATACGACTATTTTTTTGGGATTGATAATAATTTTACCGATGTTTGCACCGTTTGATCCAAATGAAGTAAATTTAAACGCTATAAAATTAGCTCCAAATTTAAAAAATATTTTAGGTACGGATTTTTTAGGAAGAGATGAGCTTTCTAGGATTTTATTTGCATTTAGAAATTCAATTTTTATAGGACTTTTAAGCGGAGTTTTTGCCATAATTTTTGCTTTTGGTTTTGCTTTTTTGGCGCTTAATTCGCCAAAAATCGTAAAAACTTTTTTAATGCGTTTTTTAGATGCGTTTTTATCTCTGCCTAATTTACTATTTATACTGCTATTTAGTGCATTTATCGATAAAGGATTTAATATTTTTACTATAAGTTTACTTTTGGCGATATTTTCCTTTGGAAGCGGTGCAAAAGTGATACATGATGAGTTTTTAAGCATAAGCAAAAACGAGTTTATACTAAACGCAAAAGTTCTTGGTGCCGAGCGATTTGAGATTATGTTTTATGAAATTTTACCGGTGGCTAAAAATAGCGTATTTGTGATATTTATAAATATCTGTGCTCATGCCATAAGCACAGAAGCGCTGCTTAGTTTTTTTGGGCTTGGGCTTATGGTTGGCGAAGCTAGTCTTGGAAATATGCTAAATGAAGCCGCAAAAGCGATATTTACAGGTGCTTGGTGGCTTGTTTTGACACCAGGATTGGCTATTTTCGTTACTATTTTATCGCTGATGCTAGTTGGAGAAAGAGTGCAAAAATATGATTGAGGTTTTAAATTTAAACATAAAAGCTAAGAATACTCAAATTTTACACAATATCAGTTTTATCTCAAACTCAAATTTAGCAATCTTAGGTAGCAGCGGAAGCGGAAAAAGTACGCTTTGTAAAGCCATCTGCTCTATTTTGCCAAATAACGTAAAAGCCGATTATGCTAAACTGCAAACAGATGAAAAACCTGCTTATATATTTCAAGACTGTATAAGCTGCTTTTATCCATATCTCAAGATAAAAGATACGTTTAAAACGGTTTTAAAAAATAATGCAAGCTCGGCTAATCAAATTTTTGATGAATTACACATACCAAAACAAGTGTGGGAAATGTATCCGTACGAACTTAGCCGAGGGATCGCTAGTAGAGTTCAAATCGCTCTAAATTTAGCATTAGATGCCAAAATACTTCTACTTGATGAAGTTACCAGCTCGCTTGATGAAACAAATACAAACAGAGTTATAGAAATACTTTTAAGACTAAATATACAAAAAGTAGTCATAACTCACGATGAAAATTTAGCATTTACACTATGCGATGAAGTACTAGTTTTAGAAGACGGACGTATGACGTATTTCGGAGATAAAATAGGATATTTTTCATGAGCTTAGAAATTATAAATTTAAAAAAATCATATGGTAAAACTGAAGTTTTAAAAGATATCAGCTTTTATCTAAAAAGCGGAGAAAGCGTAGCTCTTATGGGGGCTAGCGGAAGCGGAAAAAGTACACTTGCAAAATGCATAGCTAGGCTAGAGAGTATCAACAGAGGAAGCATAATTTATAACAGAAAGGATATATTAAATTTAAAAAATGCAGAGTTCAGACAAAATATTCAATACGTATTTCAAGATCAGCTAACCGCACTAAATCCATCAAAGCGCGTAAAAGATCTATTAATAAGCGTTTTAAAACGTTTTAAGATAGATAAAAAAGATGAATTTGAGCATATTTTAAGTGACGCAAAGCTGCCTTATTCTATTTTAGATAGATTTCCAAAAGAGCTTAGCGGAGGTGAGAGACAAAGGCTTGGTATCGCTAGAGCTATGCTGATAAAACCAAAAATTCTGATCTTAGATGAAGTCACAAGCGCGCTCGATAAGAGACTAAAAAGCGAGATAATGCATACTCTTATGCACTATAAAACTCTTCATAAAACCGCAATGATATTTATAACGCATGATAAATTTATAGCAAAAGAGTATTTTGATAGAATACTTATGCTTGAGTGCGGCAGATTGATTTTCGATAAAACTAGCTAACCCAGATATATATGCTAATTAAAACAACAAAAAGCACTGGAGGAGTTATCATAAAACTAAATTTAAAAAAGCTTTTTATACTTATACGAATACCGTTTTTTTGCAGTATAAAAAGCCAAAGCAATGTAGCCAAAGAGCCAAACGGAGTTAGTTTTACTCCTACATTCGAGCCTATTATATTTGCATAAATCGCAGCCTTACTCGATATACCATCAAGAGAAATATCCATTATCATGATAGCCGGTAAATTATTCATAACAGCGCTTAAAATAGCCGAAAGAAATCCACTAGCCATCACAAAAGAAAATTCCCCAAATGAGCTAAAATAAACCAAAATACCCCTAACAAATTCCAACAATCCTGCATTTTTAAGTCCAAAAACAACAACATACAAACCTATACTAAACCACACTATCTGCCAAGGAGCAGTTTTTAGTAGATCTTTTGCACTTACCACTTTTGATTTTGCCGCTACGCATAAAAATATAATAGCTCCTCCAAGAGCAAACAAACTCACCGGAAGTCCTAAAAAATCTCCTAAAAAATAACCACATAAAAGCATAATTAAAAATATCCAGCTAAACTTAAAAAGTTTAACGCTTTTTATAGCTGTTTTTGGTTCTTTTAATAGGCTTGCGTTTACGCTTTTCGGTATATCTCGCCTAAAAATCAGCCATAAAAACAAAGTAGAAGTTATAACACTAGCAATAAATGCAAAACTCATATCATACATATATGCTGAAAAGCTGATTTTATAGTAGTTTGCCGTAATTATATTTGTTAAATTTGAAAAGACAAAAGGAAGAGAAGCTGCGTCGCTGATAAATCCACCTGATAACAAAAACGCGGTTATGGTTTTTAAATTTAGTTTTAAAATTTTCATTTTGGCAAGTATTATAGGTGTTAAAATAAGCGCAGCAGCGTCATTTGCAAATAGAGCCGAAACAAAAGCTCCGAGCAAAATCAAGTAAATAAACATCTTTTTCGCACTATTTTTAGCAAGTTTTGCAACAAAAAGAGCACTCCACTCAAAAAAACCTATCTTATCAAGAACCATTGAAAATAAAATTATTCCGATAAACGTTAAAGTCGCGTCCCAAACTATACTTACGACTTCTAAAATATCATCAACACTAACCACATTAAACATATAAGCCATAGCAGCTCCTAAAACGGCTGAAGTGCCGATTCCAAAACCTTTTGGCTGCCATATAACTAAAACCATAGTGATTAAAAATATAAAAGCGGCTATAAGCATTTATCTGCCTTTAAAAATTTTAAAATAGCTATGCTAGCAAAAAATAGCCAAGACTAAGTTTAACTAAGATTTTAGATAAATTTAATTATAATATTTAACTAAAATAACTCCGAAGGCGAAAAATGAAGGTTTCTATTAAAGAAGCAGCTGAAATTTTGGGTATCACAAAAGAGGCCGTTTATAATAGAATTCGTAGAAACTCTTTAAAAAGCGAAGAGATTAACGGAGTTAAATATGTTATTTTAGATGATAAAACAGTAAAGAAACCTTCTAACAAAACTATAAAAACGAAAAATCAAGATGAATTCACAAATTTTTTACTCTCTCAAATCGAAAACCTCAAAGAGATAAATAAGCGGTTATCTGCGGATAAAGATAGAATTTTTAAAGAAAAAGAGCAGCTTTTACTAGCCAAAAATGAAGAGATAAAAGAGATCTATAAAAACAGCGACGAAAGACTAAAAAGATTTTTGCAAATGTTAGAAAACTCATTAAATTTACCTTCGCAAACGCAAAAACCATTAGCAATAGATGTAGAATACGAAGAGATAAAAGATAAAAATTGGATAACTTTGAGTGATTTTTTATTAAATTTAAAAATAAAACCTAAAAAGTTAAAAAAACTTCAAAATTATCTGCTAAAATGTGTGAAAAAAGGCAAACTTTCAAAGCTAGAAAATGGAGTTATATATATAAAAGCCGGACTTAGTTATGAAAAAGTAAAGGAGAAAATGTGAAACATATAAAAACATTAAAAGAGATAAGCAAAATCAGCGGCGTTGGAGCTATACTTATATTTGGTTTAGCGGCATGCGGAAATACCGAACAAAGCAGTGGAGGTTCGGCAGTGCAAGAAGCTAGCCAAAAACAAGGCGCAACAGTATTTATCGAAAAAAATAGCGATGGAAGCTATAAAATAGCAGACGAATTCCCAAGCAATGAAACAAGAGTATTTTTAAGAGAGCCGGGTGCCGACGGAGCTATAAGCGAAAGACTTTTAAGCCAAAACGAACTCGATAAGCTTATGCAAGAAGAAAATGCCAAAATAGATGCCGGAACTAGCGGACTAACAAATCAAAACGCTAGTGTAAGCGGAGGCGGTATGAGCCTTGGAGAAACTATTTTAGCTAGTGCGGCTGGCGCAATCATAGGAAGCTGGATAGGAAGTAAGCTATTTAACTCACCTGGCTATCAAAATCAGCGTCAAGGCGCGTATAAAAATCCATCAGCTTATAACAGAAGCGTAAACAGCTTCAATAAAGCCGGCACTGCAGCAGCTAGCTCCAAAGCAAACGCCGGTAAAAGTGGATTTTTCGGAGGAAATAAAGCAGCAACTAGCAGTTCAACTTCTACAACGAGCGGCGGCTGATATTTGTGATTTAAATTTGGCTTAGAATTTGCTTGATATTCTCAAAATTTAAAGGAGAAAATATGCAAGCCGTAAATGAGTTGAAATCTATTTTTAATAGCTATATAAACATAACTAATAAATTTAACAAAGATAATAGCTTTTCTAAACTCTTAGATGAAAGTTCTGCGAAACTTGATGAACTTGAAAACAAGATGAATGAGCTAAAAAGTATAGCAAAAAACGATGAAGAGATGTTTAAGGTTTTTGATTTTATGCAGATTATGACTCAACTTATGTATGGAAATGTTGACGAGAAAGAGCGCGATAAACTCCTTAGCAAAGCTGCAAAAATCAGTAATAGTTTATAAAATAATTAAGGGATATTATGAATTTAAAAAGTATAAAAGCATTAGATAATGAGTATTTAGAAAGTATCGGCTTTAGCTGGCATACAGATCCAGACAACACTCCATACGTAGCAGATGAGTTAGTAGTCGTGAGTCAAGATGAGTGCGAAGCATACTATAAAGCTGCAAATGAGTTATATGATATGTATGTAACAGCAGCTCAATATGTTATCGATAACAATCTTTTTCACGAGCTAGGAATTCCTTTTAATCTTATCGATACGATAAAACATAGTTGGGAAAATGATGTGCATTGGCATCTTTATGGGAGATTTGATCTTGCCGGAGGACTTGACGGCAAACAGATAAAACTCATTGAGTTTAACGCAGATACGCCAACTAGCCTGTTTGAAACAGCTATAGTCCAGTGGGCTATGCTTAAGTTTAACGGTATGGATGAAGAGGCGCAGTTTAATGATCTATACGATAGCTTAGTAGAGAATTTTCGCAGGCTAATAACTCTTGAAGAAGATACTAGTAAATTTGACGAGTATTATGAAGGATGGGGGATATTATTTAGTTCAATAGCAAACAACATAGAAGATGAAAATACAACAAGACTTTTACAAAGCGCGGCTATAGACGCAGGATTTAAAACCGAATTTGCCTTTGCTAATCAAGTAGATTTCAGTGATGAAAACGGAATTTCTTACAATGGGGAAAATTACGAATATTGGTTCAAACTAATCCCATGGGAAAATATCGCGGTAGAAGAAGGTGAGTTAGCACTTATCTTAAAAAATATTATCGAAAATCAAAAAGCAATTATCCTAAATCCAGCCTATACGCTTTTATTTCAAAGCAAAGGCATCATGAAAATACTTTGGGATCTATACCCAAATCACCCGCTTTTATTAGAAAGTAGTTTTGAACCGTTAAAAGGCAAAAAACAGGTCAAAAAACCGTTTTTAGCCAGAGAAGGAGCAAATATAAGCATTATAAATGAAAACGGCGAAACTGAGCTTGAAACAGACGGAGAATATGCAAACGGAAAGTTTTTATATCAAGAATTTGCAGATTTTAATAAAGATAGTAAAGAAAATAGCTATCAAGCCGGACTATTTTTTGCATTTGAAGGTTCGGCACTTGGATTTAGAAAAGGTGGATTAGTGCTTGATAACTACTCTAAATTTGTAGGACACGTGATAAAATAGTGAAAACTTTAGTAGCTATAAGCGGTGCTAGCGGTGCTCATCTAGGAATCAAACTAGCAAATGCTATTGCTAGCTTGGAAAATGATACGCATATGATTATCAGCGAAAATGCGTTGATCTCTATGCAAAAAGAGGGATTTAACGAAAAAGTCGATAAAAATATACGAATTTATTCAAATAATGAAATTTGGGCTGCTCCGGCTAGTGGTTCGTCTAAATTTGAAAATATGATAATCGCACCTTGCTCCATAAACTCTTTAGCCAAAATAGCTTCTAGCATCAGTGATAATCTGATTTTAAGAGCAGCTGCAGTTATGATAAAAGAGCATAAAAAACTTATTTTAGGCGTAAGAGAAATGCCTTTATCTGCTATCAGTCTTAGACAAATGGCGGATTTAGCAACACTTGGAGTTATCATAGCGCCGCCTATTATAGGGTATTATTCCGAGATAAAAAGTCTTAAAGATATGGAAAACTTCGTGATAGGAAAGTGGCTAGATACTCTTGAAATAAAACACGATATTTTCAGTCGCTGGAAGTGATCCGTATCAAAATGTTACTATAATTTCATGTTATGGATAAAATTTTTATAAACAATTATAGTTATAAGAGTTTTTTGATATAATTGTGATAGAAACAAAAAAGGATAAAATATGAAAATAGTATGCTTAGATGCCGACACGCTTGGAAACGATATTGATTTAAAATCTGTATTTAGTGAGTTTGGGGAGTTTATCAGCTATCCTAAAACTGCACCAAATGAGACCATAAACAGATTAAAAGATGCCGATATAGTACTTACAAATAAAGTTTTAATCACGCAAGAAGTTATAAATTCTTTAAATTTAAAACTCATCTGCGTAACTGCAACCGGAGTAAATAATGTAGATCTTGACGCTGCGGCTAAAGCAGGAATAGCCGTTAAAAATGTTGCTGGCTACTCTACAAATAGCGTTGTACAGCAGACTTTTGCAAATCTTTTATCAATAACTAATCAAACAAAGTATTACGACAGCTACTGCAAAGATAGAGTCGGCTGGGCTAAAAGCCCTATTTTCGTGCATTTAAATGATCCTATTTATGAGTTAAGCGGAAAAAAATTCACAGTTGTTGGATTAGGAACCATCGGAACTAAAGTAGCAAGAGTAGCAAAGTCTTTTGGCTGCATAGTTTCTTACTACTCAACAAGCGGTAAAAACAGTAGTAATGAGTTTCAAAAAGTTAGTTTTGATGAGTTACTAAAATCAGATATCATCAGCATACACGCACCTCTAAATGCAAATACAAAAAACCTATTTGATGAAAAAGTGCTTTCAAATTTAAAAGACGGTGCTATAATCGTAAATTCGGGTAGAGGCGGAATAGTCGATGAAAACGCCGTTGCAAAATTAGTTGATGAAAAAAATATCTACTTTGCAACCGATGTTTTAGAAACTGAGCCTATGAGAGAAGATCATCCGTTTTTAAACGTAAAAAACAAAAATAGACTCCTCATCACTCCGCACATTGCATGGGCAAGCGTAGAAGCTAGAAAATGCCTTGTGGAGCTAGTAGCAAAAAATATTAGAGATTTTATAAAAGGATAAAAATGGCTGATGAGCATAGCTTTGATATAAGCGCAAGCGTAGATATTATGGAGGTCAAAAATGCTCTTGAAACAGCGAAAAAAGAAGTTTCAAGCCGTTTTGACTTTAAAGGCTTAAAAGCCCAAATAGAGCTAAACGAAAAAGAAAAAACTATAACTCTTATTAGCTCAAGCGATAGCAAAATAGATGCTTTAAAAGATATAGTTTTGAGCAAACTAATAAAAAGAGAGATTCCTCCTGTTGCTATAACCGAGTTAAAAAGAGAGAGCGCAGGCGGTGCAAATACCAAATGCAGTTTAAAACTAAACGATACTTTAAATAGCTTAAATGCAAAAAAAATCACAAAAGCTATAAAAGATGAAAAACTCAAGGTAAATGCAAGTATAAGAGGTGAAGAAGTAAGAGTTACTAGCAAATCTATCGATGAGCTTTAAAATGTTATAAAGCTTGTAAAAGATTTAAATTTAGAGCTTCCGCTAAGTTTTAAAAATTTAAAATAAAGGATAAAAATGGGTTTCGAATTTAAAAAAACAGTACTAATTGGAGCATTGGCGATATCTACTTTTTTAAGTGCGGCTACAGAAGGAACCGAATATATAAAACTAACCAAAGCTCAACAAATTCCAAACGCAGACGATAAAATAATAGAATTATTAAGTTACGGCTGTATCCACTGCTATAACCACTTTAAAAATGGAACTTTAAAATTTGTTTCCGAGTTTTTTCCGGAGTTTAAATACGAAGAGTGGCAAGTAAAACAGATGGGCGAGTACGGTTACCAAATGGCTGAAGTATTAGCATATGCAAAAATGCTAGACGGAAAAAGCGGTATAAACTCTTTAAGCGTTAAATCATCGTTCCATCAAATTTTAAAAGCGTATTTTGAAGCAAATTTCAAACAAAGAAAAAGATATAACGATGCAAATGCATTTTATCAAGTTGCCATAGACGTATTAAAAAATCAACTAAATAAAGATGTAAGCGTGCAAGATATCATAGATTATGCCAAAAGCGACGCCGGCAAAAAACAGATACAAAGATTTGACGATGGATTTGAAATAGCAAAATTAAATGGAACTCCAGCTTTTATCATCAAAGGAAAATATCTGATAAATTTAGAAAAGATAGGCAGCGCAGAAGAGCTAGTAGAAGTGATTAGCGAGATAGTTAAACTGGATTAACTGGAATTTTACTTAAATTTAAATATTAATTTTATATTTATTATGTTATAATCTACGCTAATTTTTATTAGCAAGGATTATAATATTATGACTTTTTCAAACATAGCCCAGAATCTTGCTATAAAGTACGCGGATTTTAAAATGCAAAGATCGCTGTATAATGGGCTAAATATTGATATATTACAAAATAATCTGCCAAAAATAGCAGACACAAACAAAACATATATGCTCTACGCACATGTGCCGTTTTGCCATACATTTTGTCCGTTTTGCTCGTTTCATAAATATGATTATGATGAGAGTGCGGCTAAAAAATATTTTTACAGCTTGAGACTTGAAATGGAACAGATCAAAGAAGCAGGATTTGACTTTCATTCTATGTATGTTGGTGGCGGAACGACTCTTATAAATGAAAATGAGCTCTTAAAAACGCTTGAACACGCAAAAAAACTATTTAATATAAACGAAATTTCTTGCGAAACAGATCCAAACCATATAGAACCTAACAATCTAAAATGCTTTTCGGGGCTTATTGATAGGCTTAGTATAGGAGTACAAAGTTTTAACGATGAAATACTAAAAAAAGTAGCCAGATATTCTAAATTCGGCTCAAAAGATTTACTTATAGAAAAATTATCAAAAGCAGTCGGCATACTTCCTATTACAAGCATAGATCTGATATTTAACTTTCCGTTTCAAACTAAAGACGAACTACTTTATGATATACAAACAGCAACCGCCATAGATAGCGAGCAAGTTACATTTTATCCGCTTATGAAATCAAATATAACAAAAGATAAGATCGCAGCTAGTTTAGGTCACAGCAGCAAAGATAATGAACGTGAATTTTACGAGATAATATGTTCTAAATTTAAAAATTACTATCAAAATAATGCTTGGTCGTTTTCTAAACAAAGCTCGAATTTAAAAGATGAATATGTCGGTACGGGCAACCAGTACGTAGGAGTAGGAAGCGGTGCTTTTAGTTTTTTAAACGGCGAACTTCTTATAAATGCTTTTAATCTTGATGAGTATAGCGAACGCGTAAATGCCTACAGAAGTGCTATTATAGCAAAATGCAAATTTAAAAAAAGAGATAAAATAAGATATCTCTTTTTAACGCAGTTATTTGATGGAAAGATAAATATTGATAAATTTAACCGCGAAAACGAAGTAAATTTAAAACTTGATTTATACTTAGAAATAACACTTTTAAAAACTACAAATGCCATCAAAATAATAGACAAAGAGATAATTTTAACTGATTTCGGAAGATATTTATGCGTAGTGCTGATGAAAGAGTTTTACATCGGTATGGACAAAGTAAGAGCTACTTTTAGAGACGATGCTAAGATAAAATATAAAAAACGTTTAAGAATTATGGATAAATTATAAATTTAAAGTAGAGCAATTAAAATTTGAAAAATCTTTTAAAAGCTATTTTTTTCAAATTTAAACACATACGCAAAAGTAGTTAAATTCAGATGGACAAAATATAGTATTAATTAAATTTATATTACTTATTTTGTCCGCAATACAATATAATAAATTTATAAAAGCCCTACTCTTTTATCCTCATCAAACGCGGAACTAATCTCTCGTTTTATCTCATTTTCAAATATCTTCATAGTAAAAATTCCATCTTCGCTGATAGCTGTTTTAAGTGCGGCGTTTTTAAGCACAAGCATTATCTGGGCGCCGCTAAGTGCATGTTTAGCAAGCTTTTCTATGCTAAATCCGCTTTCAAAACTACCATTTTGCGGAAGCACTCTTTTCCAAATTTCGAGTCTAGCTTTAAAATCAGGCTTTTTAAACTCAATTTTATAATCAAATCTCCTTGAAAAAGCGTGATCCAGACTCTGCATAAAATTTGTAGTAGCTATAAGAACGCCTTCAAATTTTTCAATCTGCTCTAGAAATATATTTTGCATTTGATTGTGCATCTTATCGCTTCCAGAGCTAGTTTCTATACGAGTAGAAAGAAACTGATCGGCTTCATTTAGCAACAAAACAGGTTCTGTTTTAGTCTTTGAGCAAATTTCCTTATACGTATCAAATATCTTTCGTACGTTTTGCTCACTCTCGCCGACGTATTTACTCAAAATCTTAGAACAATCAAAGCTTAGAATTTGTTTTTTAAGGCTTTTAGCAAGACTTAACGCACTCATCGTCTTTCCGGTGCCCGGACTTCCGTAAAAAATCACTTTCACTTGAGCGCTTTTTCTTGATTTGATGCCCCAGGTATTTAGTCTAGTTAGTACTTTTTTATCTACTTGTTTTAATATATCATCCAAAAGCTCTTTAGTTTGCTCATTTAAAACAACGTCGTTCAAGTCGCTATTTGGCTCTATAAGTTCAAATATGTCACTCTCTTTAACCAGAGTCTCTAGTTTTAATTTTTTTGTTTTTTTGGAATTTTGAGGGTGCATTATAAGCTGCAAAATCTCTTCAGTAATAAAAAAACTCCTGCTTACGCTGCCAAACGCATTTAATACCTCATCATAATCTATAAGTCCACTTTCAAGCAAATTTGATCCATCTTCAAGCAAGCTTCTGCTTTTCATTCGCTCCATATCGTCTTTGCTAACTAAACTTATAAGAGTATTTAAATCGCGCAAAGCCTCAAATTCTCCGCTATATTCCTCTTTTAAAAGCGCTAGAAAGATGACCTGCTCTTTTGAATTTAAGCTGTTTTCTTTAAATATTTGCTCACAGGCTAATGGAATTTTGCTTATTTTAAGGCGATGCTCTATGAGATTTTCGGTGATGGCTATCTTTTTATCAAGCTTTGCTTTTGAGTTTTGACTATGATTGCTAACCTTTTTTTGGTATAGTTCAATTCTTAAAAACTGATCCTTCAAATATTCCAAATGATCGTTATAAGGCTCATTTGGTGGCACTTGACTAGTAGCTTTACCATCTTCAAGCAATACTAAAAATAGCTCGCTTAACTCAACTTCGGTGTATAACATACTAAGTCTGCTTGATTTTTGTTTTGCATTTTCTTTAAAAAATGAAAAGTTTTGTGAGATATATCCCAAATCAATTAGATTTTTTAAATTTGAAATATAATCCAAATATCCAAAATCCTTATCTGTAAAAACCGTATTTAACAGATCAAAAACACTCATCTGGCTAACGCCTTGTATAAAACTTCTCGTCATGTATTTCAAAATTTCTAGCTCGTCCTTATCACATTCTAGAATTTGAAATATCTCTGAGCTTCGATTATCGTTTAAAAAATCTTTTAAATACTTCAACCTAATTTATCCTTTACTTTATCTTTTAAGACGCGCTTAAGTACTTTTCCGGCAGCGTTCTTTGGAAGTTCATCTGCAAAATATATATGTTTTGGTATTTTAAAATTTGCTAAATGTTTCTTTAAAAACTCTTTTATCTTTATGGCTTCTATATTTATACCATCTTTTAACTGCACAAAAGCTACTACATCTTCATCTTCGCTCTCATCTTTTATACCTATAACGGCGCAAGCTTCTATCTCTTCTAATCTATAAATTATCTCTTCTATCTCTCTTGGATAGATATTTTGTCCTTTTGATATGATAAGATCTTTTAACCTATCAACTATATATAAAAATCCATCTTCATCGATTTTTCCAAGATCTCCGGTTCTTAACCAGCCGTTTATTATAGTATCATCTGTAGCGCCTGGATTATTTAGATATCCTTGCATAACGTTATCACCTTTTACGATTATCTCGCCAACTTCACCGATATTTTTTTCCATCATTTCATCATCTACGATTTTTACGTTGTACTCCGCAAGAGGAAGTCCGACGCTTGAAATTTTTTTATGTTCCGGACGATTTACGCTCACTAAAGGACTGCACTCGCTAAGCCCATAACCTTCTAAAAGCTGAGCGCGCGGAAAAATTTTTGCAAAATCATCAATAGTCTGTTTTGCAAGAGGTGCTGAGCCGCACACAAAATATCTAATAGAGTTAAACCACTTAAAATACCAAGGAATTTTAGCTTTTGCCATAGCCGCGTATATAGCAGGCACTCCTAAAAATACGCTTACACGTTTTAACAGCGTCTGTTTTAGTACATTTGAAAACGGAAATACCGACTTTACTATCACAGCAGCGCTTGCGCTAAATAGTGGCAAAAGTACCATCACAGTAAGAGTAAAACTATGAAACATCGGCAAATACACGATAAATCTATCTTTGTTGGTGATCGTAAAAATTCTATTTATACCAACTAAATTTGAAAAAACATTTTTGTAGCTTATAACCGCACCTTTTGGATGACCTGTTGTTCCTGAAGTATATATAATGCTAGATATATCGTCTATACTCACGTTTTGATTAATTTTGCACGGCGAAAACTCTTCATATAAATAAAATGAAGTGTATTTGTCATTAGGATTTTCATATTCGCCGATAACTGCTATCTTACGTAAATTTGTTTTACGTTCTAAACCTAAAATTTCTTCTAAATGCGAATTTGATACGATAAGCATTTTTGCGTCACAATCATTTAAAATATACTCAAACTCATTTTTCTTTAAAAATGTATTTATCGGTACAGCCACTGCGCCTATAGATGTTATTGCTAAAAATGCTACTATAAATTCGGGTGAATTTGTAACTATCATGGCGACTTTATCTGAGTAAGATATCGAGTTACTTTGCAAAAAAGCCGCACACATATCGACTTTGTTTCTCAACTCTTCATAACTAATCTTCTTTTTATCGTCAAATATAGCTATACTTTTTGGATGCTCGTTCGCTGAGCTTATAAGCATCTCATAATAATTATTAAATTTGTATTCCATGATTAAAACCTATATTTTATACCGAAATTTAGAATCTGCGCATCTCCGTTTGCCATCTCTCCCACTATATTATTAAAAGAAGCGACGTTATCTTCTTTATTTATATGTCTATCTTTTCTTTGCTGATACAAGTAGCCGATTGCGAACTCAAGATCGTCTCTAAATTTATAATTAATACCAAGTGAATATATATATGCTCTAGTATCAGGTAATTCAAAACCTATATAATTTACATTGCTAGGACTCTCATCATATGCAAAACCGCTCATAAGTCTTAATTTATCATTTACATCCCATACTATACCAAATCTATATGTGTTTGAATCTTTCCATTTTTTCTCTACTGGATGATCAAAAACTTCCTCAGAAGGAACTCTAGTTGCATAATTAAAATTAAAACTTACCAACTCCGACCAAAAACTTCTCTCCAAGGCGGCCAGAAAAGTTACATCTTTGACTTTGTAAGCCATAGCCAAATTTAGGGCAGCAGGCAGAGGAATTTTCACATCGACAGAGCCATTATAAAATCCGTTAAATCCGGCTAAAGCGGATAAATTAGGAGTAGTTTTCGAAACTATATTCGCATCGCCTTTTAAATCCAGATTGACTTTCGATCTATAAGTAGCAGCAAAACTTAAATTTGAAAATGGTCTATAAGTAGCAGCAACGTTCCATCCAAAGCTTAAATCATTGCCGTCTATATGTCTATTTGCTTCTAGCAAAAACGAATTAGATACCATTCCATAAGGATTTGTATCTACCTTGCCATAAGAGTAAATAGCCCTTGCTCCGGCTCCTATACTAATCTTGTCATTCACTCTATAAGCTACGCTAGGATTTATCTCAAATACTCTAAGAGAAAATAATCTAGCCGTAGAAGCCGGATATTTATCCACCCATCTCATATCAAGTCCCGATGGAACGGCAAAGCTTAATCCAAAACGCCAATTTGGTATGTATTCTGGAGATATAAAGTTAAAAGTAGGTATTAAAAAATCTGCATTTTTAGATGAGACGGCGTAATTGTGTGCATTTGGAAATTGTGGATTAAACGTGCTTGAGCCAAGATGTATATATGAAAATGAATTTTCAAAATAGTGTCTACTATCTTCAAAATACATCATATTTGCAGGATTGTAATAAGCTGCGTCAGGGCCAAAACTATAAGCTATGTTTGACGCACTTAAAGCTACGGCGTCGCTACTTTGTTCTGGTATTTTATAGCCAGCAGCATTTGCTAAACTTGCACAGCTTGCAAGCAACAAAGCTCTTTTTAAATTTATCATCAATTTCCTTTTATTAAATTTCTAAGAGCTATGATCTCGTCAGCCCATATACTATTATCTATCGTTTCTAAAATAAGAGGTATCTCATCTATCCTTTTGTCATTCATAATATTTTCAAATCCACTCCAGCCTATACAGCCTTTTCCAAGGCTTTCATGACGATCTTTGCGGCTTGCTAAATCGCATTTGCTATCATTTAAATGCATACCGCTAAGAAACTCAAATCCAACTATTTTACCAAAATCGTCCATGGTTTTTTCATAAGCGCTCTTGCTTCTGATATCATATCCGCTACAAAATAAATGGCAAGTATCAATACAAACTCCGATGCGATTTTTATCGCAACTGTTTTTTACCAAGTAGCCTAGATGCTCAAATTTAAAACCCATATTGCTGCCTTGACCGGCCGTATTTTCTATAACTAATTTAATGCCGCTTGAGTTTTCTAGTATATAATTTATCGAACTAGATATATTTGAAAGGCAGATGTTTTCATCAATCTCTTTTAGATGTGATCCTGGATGAAAATTTATCATCTTTAAATCAAGCAAATCGCATCTATAAATTTCATCTAAAAACGCATCTATGCTTTTTTTCCTTTGCTGCGGATCTGGATGACCTAAATTTATAAGATAGCTATTGTGAGGTAGTATATGCTCTAAAGATATATTTGCATTTTTTAAATTCGTTTTAAAAGAGGATATTTCTGATTTAGTAAGTGGTTTTGCGCTCCATTGTCTTTGATTTTTGACAAATAAAGCAAATGCGTCCGCTCCGATACTTTTAGCATTTAATGGAGCATTGCTTACTCCGCCACTAGCACTTACGTGCGCTCCTATGTATTTCAATCAATCTCTTTCATGATAATTTTTATGTCGTTTTTTTGATCGACAAAACTCATTTTGCCGTCACAAACTTTGTATTCTACTGAAATTTTACTTATTATTTGCTCAAATCCACAGCTAGTAGTTACTAAATCAGCTCCGAAATAGATCGGATTTTGATTTAAAATATCTTCTAAAAGTCCGGCGTAATGAGAGCTTAAAAAGAATTTCTGATTAAAAACCAGTTTATCGTCGCAAGCACCGTTTACGCAAATTTGATCTTTTATGCGAAGATCCAATATACTTTTTCCGCTTGCGTATATTTGTAAATTCGTATAATTTTTATAAAAATGTATAAATCCAGCGTCGTTTATTTTGAGATTTTTCGACTTTATAAGCAGAGTTATGCTTTTTGAGCGTTCACTACTAAGAGTCGCACATCCGCTCAAAACAGAGATATAAAAAACGAGCAAAAGCAACCCATAAGTTCTAAACAAAACTTTTCCTTTTAAAATTAGATTAAAAATCAAAACACTATTATATAATAAATTATTAAATTTGTTATACTTTTAAGTGGTATTTAAGTAATAACAGAGTATAATCTCACTTCCAAAACAAAACCGCAGAAAGTGGCCCCTTCGTCTAGCGGTTAGGACATCGCCCTTTCACGGCGGTAACACGAGTTCGAGTCTCGTAGGGGTCACCAAATTCTATTAATCAAAAATTATATTTTTATCTTATCATATACATTTTTAAATTTAAATAAAATCGCGTAGATTAACTAAATCCGATAAATAAAAAGTATAGTTTTAATACCGGCAAATTCCAAAAAATAATTACCATATTTAAACATAAATTTAAAAATATATTTATTTAATATTTTAATTTTATATTAATATTTTATTGAGTAAAATAGTTAAATTTAAACATAAATTTATAAAAAACAAAATGTCATGGTTTTTTATAAAAAAGGAGGGTTGAATGGATAAAAATAGTTCTTGCAAATGCTTAAAAAATATTATAGATAAGTTCAAACGTCTAAGAAATATAGCTATTTTTTTAGTTGTAATCATTATAGGTTTGATTTCTATAACATTATATAAAGAATCCGTATTAACAGAATTGTATAGAGATCTTAATACGGTTTGCGGAGTTGCACTTGCTGTGATAGCTTTTATTGCTTATATTGAAATAAGCAAGGAACTAAAAGAAAGCAATCAAGAGATAGATATTTTTATTGAAAAAATAGATAAAAACGGAATCAAAAAGAAATTTAAACTACCTATAACGATTAAGCGAAAATATTTTACTAGAGCTGAACTACTTGGAATTCTAGGTGGATTTCACTCCAAACCACATTATTCTATACGATATACAACAAAAAAAGAATTTTTTGAAAATATAAAAAACGTACAAGACGTAAAAGAAAATAAAATAACAATTTTTGTAGATAGTAGCAAACCTACGATTGATAAAAGCGATGACGAACCTATAACAAATAAAGAAGGTAATGATAAATTCGACTGGGAACCAAATGACAGTAGTATGACAGAACTTTTGTAGCGATAATTTTAAAATCTTATATTATTTATCAAAACAATCAAAACTATACACATAAACAAATAAAGGATATAAATGTCAAAATATCTATATGGTGCTAGTATACAAGGTATTCAAGAGTTTATCTTCAAGACAAATAAACTAGCTCAGATAGTAGGAGCAAGTGAAATACTAAAGAGTATTCACGATGATTTTGAACAAAGCTATAGAGTAAATAATCACGAAATTTATCTGAATGCAGCAGGAAATATCAAAATTATCTTAAGCGATAAAAACGCACTAGAAAAAATCGTAAAAGAATTTCCAAAAAAAGTTATGCAAAAAGCGTACGGTATAAGCATTTCTCAAGCAGTCGTAGAAATAAATAACAATAATCCGACAACAAATGAGTTAAAACTCTTAGACGACAAGCTAAAAGCCGGCAGGAACAAAGCCGCTATACCGCTAGATATAAGATTTAGTATAATGGACTTTGTGAGAAATACCGCTAGACCCTCCGTGCCAAATGAAAAAAAGATTAGCAACACGGAAAAGATAGACAAAGGCTCTCTTCAAAAATATAAAAAAAGCGATAAAAATGAAATTTCAGCCATAAAAAATAAAAAAAATAAAATCGCAGTTATACATGCCGACGGAAACAATCTTGGAGATCTCATTCCTAATCTTGAAAATATCTCCGATTTTTCTAAAAATTTAAATAAAGCCATAAAAGAAGCTTTTGATATGGCAACAAAGACTATCAAAAAAGATAAATTTAGAGAGATAATCCTTGGCGGAGATGATATGACTATCATTTGTGATGCGGATTTTGCGCTTGATTTTACAAAAATATATCTAACTAAATTTGAAGAACTCACAACCAAATTTAAAAAATACCCCTTAACGGCTTGCGCCGGTATCGCATTTTGCAATGAAAAATTCCCATTTCATTACGCCATAAATTTAGCAGAAAGTTTATGTGGCGTAGCAAAAAATCATACCAAAAATCTAAATCCAAACGAACCCTCATCGTGCCTTATGTTTCATAACGTGCAAAGTTCAAATTTCCAGACTTGGGATAAATTTGTACAAGACGAACTCAGCGTAAAAAGTCAAAATATATCATTTGACTTTGGACCTTATTATCTAAATAAACAAAACCAGCCTAGTATAGAAAATTTGATAGAAGTATGCAGAAATTACGCTGATGAACGTAGTCCGATCTCCAGTCTTAGAGAATGGATAAGAGTGCTAGATAATAAATCTTACGCTGAGTTTATGCTAGATAGATCTTGGGCAGATAGAGAGTTTATATCAAAATTATTTGCAAATTTATCAAATAAACATCTTATTACAAAAAAAGATGGAAAAAACAAAACCCCCATCTATGATATATTGCAGATCCATGCAGTCACACAAAAGATAAAGGAGCGACTATGAACCTAAACTACCGACTAAAATTTTATGACTACTGGCATCTAAGCAGCGGTTTAAGCGGTGGCGCTAAATTTAATAGTATAGTTATTAAAGATAGCAACGGACTTCCTTTTGCTCCCGGTAAAACCATAAAAGGCTTGTTAAGAGAGATGGCAAATTTGATAGATCCTAACTTTACAAAAATCTGCTTTGGAGATAAAGAGCATATGGGGGAATGCTATTTTTCAAATGCGACTTTAGAGCAACAAGACACGGATTATATCATAGCAAATTCATTACAACCATATCTATATGATATAATCGCACAAACTAGTATAGATGATAATGGTAATGCAAAAGACGACTCATTAAGAGTGATAGAAGTTGTCATTCCATTAGAGTTGCAAGGCGAGATAAGAGATATACCAGATGAATTTGAAGATAAAATAAGAAAATCACTAAGAATGATAAAACAAATCGGATTAAACCGTAACCGCGGACTTGGTAGATGTGAGTTTTGTGTAGAGGGGCAAAAATGAAAGAGCTATTTTTTGAAGTAAAATTTTTAAGTGATATCGTATTGCCTGCAACCTCAAATACGGAAGGAAATATAAACTATCTTGATTTTATACCAGGAAGTAACTTTTTAGGTATGGTCGCTCAAAATTATGATAAATTTAGTGATAGTTTTGATCTGTTTTATAGTGGAAACATACGCTTTAACGATGCCCATATGGTCTATAACGGTAAAATAACATATAAAACGCCGTATTCGTTTTATCATAAAAAATTAGACAATAAAATCATATATAACAAACATATGATAAGCAAAGAAGAATCAAATAAGCTAGGTCAGCTTAAACAATTAAGAGTCGGATATATCACTGAAGATTTAGAGCAGGTATTAATAAGTCACTCATACTCGCAAAAATCATCATACGATACGCAACAAAGAAAAAGCAAAGATAGCGCAATGTTTGGTTATAAATCTCTTCCAAAAGGCTCAATATGGAGATTTTCGGTAAAACTAAAAAATGAGTGCAAAGATGAAAACTTGATTATATCTACATTACAAAACAGTTACAAGCTCGGCAAATCAAAGTCTGCCCAGTACGGACTAATAAAAATATCATACTTGCAAGACTATAAAAGTAATAATATAAAAACATTTAATGACTATGAAAATTATGATTTTTTATATGCAAATAGCCGCTTAGTACTCATAGACGACCATGGAAATCCAACATATGATTTGAGTTTTATCTGCAAAGATATAGACATTTGTTATGAAAAAACAAATATACGCAACTCGTCTTTTACGCCTTACAACGGGAAAAAAGCGCGTTTTGAGTCTGAGAGACTTTGTATAAATAAAGGAAGCGTCATAGCGGTCAAAAAACTTACGCCTGAGCAAACTTCTATTATAAAAAACGGTGTCGGAGCATATAAAAGTGAAGGCTTCGGAGATATAATCATAAATCCAAATTTTCTAAAAGAAAATGAACCTAAGCTAAAAAATACCGATAAAAGAGATAGCATAAAAGCAAAGACCGAACCCAAAACTTCTTTAACTAAATTTCTAAAAGCTAAACGCGAATCATCAGATACAAATTTAAAAATAGCAAATGAAGTATCTAAGCTTATAAATGAAAAATATTGTTATTTTAGCAGTATTTCATCATCTCAATGGGGAAATATCAGACAAATTTGTGATACAAGCGACGATGAAAATCTCCTTGCAAATATAGAAAATAGTATAAAAAATGGCATAAAAAAATGGAGTGATGAACAAGCAAAACAGCTTATAAACATTATTGAGTCTATACAAAAAGATAAGTGTAAATTTATAAAACTATTTGCTATGAAAATAAGGAGCAAAAATGGCAACTAAAAGGCATGTAGCACACGTAACGCTAGAAGCGCTCACGCCTCTAAAAGTAGGTTCACAATCAGTAGATTTTTTGCAAGATTCGCCAGTTCAAAAAGACTGGAATAACTTACCGATGATACTTGGCTCATCTATAGCAGGAGTTTTAAGGGTCAAATTTCAAGATAGAACAGATGACATATTTGGCAAAGAAAACGGCTCTAAAATCATAATCTCCAACGCTCTTTTGCTAGATAAAACAGCAAAAGTCTGTGAGACGCTACTTTTAGAAAAAGATGACTTTTTGAGTCTGTTTGAAAATTTACCACTTAGGGAGCATACCGCCATTAACGAAAAAGGCTTGGCGATAGATAGGTCTAAATTTAATGAAGAAGTAGTATTTAAAGGCTCTAAGTTTAAATTTGGTATCGAGTTAGTAGAAGATGATAAAGAGAGTTTTAATGATATTTTATCCTTGCTTATAGACGATGATTTTAGGCTTGGCGGAGGCTCGTCAAAGGGCTTTGGAGAGTTTGAAATAAAGCGTATTAGATACGGATATTTGGACGTGAGCGAGTATAGTAGTTCACTAAATTTTGAGCTAAAAAACGTATATTCAAACAAAACACAAGATCTTGAGCTAAAAAACGTATATCAAAAGCAAAGTCACACTGGTCAAAAGCTTACTAAGTACGAACTAAATATAACTCCGGATAATTTTTTTATGTTCGGCAGCGGCTTTGGAGACTCGGACGCCGATATGACTCCGGTTTTTGAACAAACCATATCATACGATACCAGCTCCATTTCAAATCCAAAAGTTCTTATAGCTGCAAGCAGCATAAAAGGTGCTTTACTTCATAGAACATTGTACCATATATGCAAATTAGAAGGCATCACGGTGGATAAGAGTTTGGAAGAGGCTTTAAGAGAAGCAAAAAAAAGAAAAGATATAAAAGACTTAAAAGATCTTGTCGTTCCGCTTTTCGGCGAGGCAAAAAATACGGATAAAAAGGGCAAAAAAGGCAATATTTTAATGAGCGATTGTTTTAAAGCAAACGACACTCAAACAAAGATTTTTGACCATGTGGCCATAGATAGATTCACGGGCGGAGCGATGGACGGGATGTTATTTCAAGAAAAAACTATCGCAAAAGACAAGGACTCTTACCTCATCAAAATCAGTATCAAAAATGAGCAAAACATAGGTGAAAATCTCATTAAAGCCTTTGAAAATGCTCTTTTAGACGTGACTTTAGGACGTTTGCCACTTGGTGGGGCTACTACAAAAGGTCATGGTATATTTAGCGGAAAAGTTTTGAAAAACGGTACTGAGCTAAAGGAGAGTAAATGAACGAATTTAAAACCCAAAAAGATATACAAAACTATATAAACTCACTAAAAAGTTGCGTTGGCTACTTGCAAATTAGCAATGAAGATCTAAAAGAGCATAAACAAGATAGAATTTGGAAGCAAAAAAGCGATATAAATGTGGATTTTAGTAGTATAAAAGGATTTATTTATGAGGCTCACTTTTTTGATGAGACGCTCAACAAATCCATAGCTATAAGACAGATAAACAGTACTTGGCTAGTAGATGAAACGAATTTATCAGATAAAGATATACAAAGCGACGATGAGCAAATTTATATAAGCGATATAGATGATTTACTAGTAAAAACGGTCCAAATTTGGCAAGAACGCTCAGATGAATTTTGCTTGAATTTAGCAACACTTAAGTTGCAAAAAGTAGTATTTGCCGGCTTTGGACATAAGGAGAAAAAATGATAACCACACTATATAATTTTGTTCCGCTAAATGAGCAAATATTTTATCCAGACTGGGCTGATAATGTTAGCCACGATATACCATTTAGCGACGCCCAAAGCGGAGAGATAGATATAACTATCACCGCTAAAAGCCCGATTTTTATCAAAAATCATGCATCTAAAGATAATAAGGAAGCGTTGGAGTTTTGTCATCACATAAATGAAAACGGTGAAAAAGAGTATTATATACCAAGTAGTAGCGTAAAAGGCATGATAAGAAACGTTCTAGAGATCATGAGTTTTGGGAAGATAAAAATCGATAGTAAATTTAATGGCGTATTAATCGTAAGAGATATGACGAATAATTCACTTATAGGAAAAGCAAACAAATGTGGATTTTTAGTAAAAATAGACGGAAATACTAAGCTCCTAGATTGTGGCAATATCATAACTATATCGCATAAAGATTTAGAAAAAAATTATCCGGAGCTCAAATCCCTAAAAACTGCGAAAGATAAATATACGAAATACTATTTATTAAATAAGGTTAAATTTACGACCAAAAAGGAAAAATCCCGTACAGTAGCATTATTATCAAATGATAACAAAAACGCTCAGAGCGGTCAATTAGTTTTTACCGGAGACATTCACCATGAATTCATATTTAAAGATAGCGGTAAATATATAGAAGTTACGGATGATGCTAATAAAAAATTTTTAAAAGTTTATAATAACAACAAATCCATAGACGGAAAATATATCATCAAAGAATTTAAGGAAAAAATACCGGTATTTTTCGTAGAAAAAGGCGGCAAAATCGAAGCTATCGGTATAACTCAGCTATTTAAACTAGCTTATAACAAAACTATAGCTGACGCTGCCAAACAAACAGATTATAAAGAAGACAAGCTAGATCTTAGTGAAACTATATTCGGCACGGTTATAAACTCAAAAAAAGCTCTAAAAGGGAGAGTCTATTTTTCTCATTTTAAAGCTATTCCGCCGTATAACTTTGCTACAAAGGCAGAGGTAATATTAGGTACTCCAAATCCAAATTATATACAACAAACCAAAAAAGCAAATCCATATATCACGCTGATAAATGAAGATGCTAAGATATCGGGCTGGAAAAGATATCCGCTTCATAATGAACTTATGAAACCAAGCTTACCGAACGACAATCAAGATGTTCGTACGACTTTTACTCCCTTAAATCAAAATACGGTATTTAAAGGCAAGCTCAAATTTCATAATCTCAGACCAGTAGAGATCGGAGCCTTGATTAGCGCTATAACGTTTCATAACCGAAGCGATGTTTGTATGCACAATATCGGTATGGCAAAGGCTTTAGGATACGGTAAAATAGATATAAAATTAGGGCTTCAAAATCTCAAATTTGATAAAAAAGAGTACTTAAAAAGATTTGAAGAGCTTATGACTAATTTTCAGCTAAACTGGGAGAACTCGGATCAGCTTACCGAGTTATTTGATATGGCAAGCACTAATACAAAAAACAAATAAGCAACTAGCCTATCAACTTTTGGAAAACCCAAATCCAAACTACTTTAAAGATAAGTCAAAGACGGAAACAAATGACTTTATTTTTGCAAAAAAGACAAAAAAATATCTAAAGACATACTCGCAAAATAATGATTTAGTTTAAAATAGCATAAAAAGCAAAATATATATCTTAAAAACCCAACCTTAAGCACATCAAAAACTTAAGAACCTTGATAAGTCTTTGATAAAATCCTCAAAGACTTATAGCTTAAAAATATTAATTAATAAATTTAGTAGAATTTGAATTAAATATATTAGATGATTTGAAAAGAATTTGATAAAAAATTGAATGGTGCGGACGAGAGGACTTGAACCTCCACACCGTAAGGCACCAGATCCTAAGTCTGGCGTGTCTGCCAATTTCACCACGTCCGCATAAAATAAATGGTACGCCCAAGAGGATTCGAACCTCTGGCCTACGGCTTAGAAGGCCGTTGCTCTATCCAGCTGAGCTATGAGCGCATAGCTAAAAATAAATAACAAAAAAGCTGCAAAAACTCAGCATCTAACTTAAAATGGCGCGCCCGATAGGGGTCGAACCCATAACCTACAGATCCGAAGTCTGTCGCTCTATCCAATTGAGCTACGAGCGCAACTTGAAATCCATCGATCTAAAATGGGGTGAGTGATGGGAATCGAACCCACGACCCTCAGGACCACAATCTGATGCTCTAACCGACTGAGCTACACTCACCAAATGGTCGGGGTGAAAGGATTCGAACCTTCGGCCCCTTGGTCCCAAACCAAGTGCGCTAACCAGACTGCGCTACACCCCGAAGCATGAGTCTCACTACTTCAAACTAAGAGTTAGAATTATATCTACTTTTTTATACATTGTCAATTAAAACAATCTTAAAAACTGAATTTAGCTTAAAATAAAGCCAAATTCATATAATTACTTAGAATGCTTCCTTTTTGCGTACAAATTTATCATCTCAACCGCGAGAGAAAATGCCATCGCAAAGTATATATATCCTTTTGGAATATGAAATTTAAATCCCTCTCCTACAAGCGCTATTCCTATCATTATAAGAAAAGCCAAAGCAAGAACTTTTATAGTTGGATTATTATCTACGAAACGACTTATAGATCCGCTAGCAAGCAGCATAACCAAAACAGCCAATATCACAGCTATAATCATGATTTCTATATGATCGGCCATCCCAACAGCGGTTATAACGCTATCTAATGAAAATACGATATCCAAAATGCCTATTTGGACTATGGTAGCAAAGAAATTAGAAGCACCTTTTGCTTTTAAGCTATCTTCCTCGTTTTCTCCGGTTGCATGAGAGTGAAGCTCTAAAGTGGATTTTGCTATCAAAAACAGACCTCCGGCTATCAACACGAGATCTCTTCCTGAAATTTCATAATCAAATAAGCTAAACAAAGGAGTTGTAAGCTTCATGATCCAAAATAAGCTCAAAAGCAATAAAATTCTAGTCACCATAGCAAGTCCAAGCCCTAAAACTCTAGCTCTATCTCTTTGATGAGTAGGAAGTTTGCCACACAAAATGGCTATAAAAATTATATTATCTATACCTAAAACTATTTCCAAACTAGTTAGTGTAAGTAAGCTTATCCAAGCCTCCGGAGAGTAAATCCACTCAAGCATTATTTTCCTTGTTTGTTAAAATATTTATGATCGTTTTTGGTAAAATTTCGTGTTCTATCTTGTGAATGGTCTCTTCCCACTCTTCAAAAGTTTTCGAGTTTCTTTGAAATGTCTCTTGAGCTATGATTTTACCACCGTCTAGCTCTTCGCTGACAGAATGAACGCTCACTCCGCCGACAGCCATATCGCTATCAAAGCTCTCTTTTATGGCATGAGCGCCTTTAAAAAGCGGTAAAATGCTCGGATGAAGATTAATTGCTTTTATTTTTGAAGTAAAAACATGAGTTAAAATCCTCATAAAACCGGCTAAAACAGTCAAATCTATCTCGTTTTTTTCTATCTCTTTAACCAAAGCCGCATCAAATTCCTCTCTTGAGATAAACTTAGAACTATCGATAATAAGAGTTTTAAGCCCGAATTTTTTAGCTCTCTCTATCCCATAAGCGTCAGTTTTGTTGCAAATGAGTAGTTTTGCGACTATTTTTACATCTCCAAAAACTTTTCCGTGCACTTTTTCTAGTATCGCTTCTAAATTTGAACCGCTACCGCTAAACAATATAGCTATATTTTTTACAACCATTTAAGTCCTTCTATAATGTCATTTGGCGTGAAACTATAATCGTTTGCTTTGTAATTTTGCGCCGTTTTTTGATGAGCTAAAACTCCACTTATCGCTGAGTCAAGCGGGCTAAAACCTTGAGCCAAAAATCCAAGAAGTATTCCGCAAAGTGCGTCGCCGCTTCCTGCTACTGCTAAACTCGGGGTGCCTAAATTTGATATGTAAAGTACGCCGTTTTTGGCTATAATGGCGTTTGCTCCTTTTAAAACCAAAACGCAAGAAAAGGTTTTAGAAAATTCTCTAGACAGCTCAAAGCGGCTTCTTTGCACATCTTCTATACTGAAATTTCCAAATCCGGCTATATTTAAAAGACTAGCAAACTCTTTTGGATGAGGAGTTAAAATGGCGTCATCTTTAACCGTAAAACTCAAAATTTCTTTTTTATAAAACATATCTGCATCGACCACGCAAGGTCTAGTCGATATCTCGTTTATATCAAATTTAGCTTCTCCAAGCCCCATTCCAACAGCGACCGCGTCCGCTCCTTTGAAACTATTTTTTTGCATGATCTCTTCATCTAAATTTATATTTTGTCCATTTAAATTTACAACACTAACTCTACCGGAGCCCATTTTTAGCGCAGCTTTAGCACAAATTTTAGCAGCTCCGCTTAACTCGCCGCAAGCCACGAAAGCATGGCCGAAATCGCCCTTATTTGTATTTAAAATCTCTCGACTAGGAAGCCTAAGATCGTCAAACTCAAGTAAAAAATCGCTACTAGAACTTGAAAATTTACTTTCGCAAATACCTAAATTCGAGCATACTATTTCACCTACAAAATCTTTTGCAGCGTCGCTATAAAGTCCTAGTTTTCTCGCACCCATAGTTACGGTAAAATCGGCATTAAAGCAGGCCCCTAAAATGCGTCCGTTTTTTTCAAGTCCGCTTGGAAAGTCGATCGCTATCTTAAGAGAGGAAGTATTATTTATCAAATTTAACATTTGCACGATTTTTTCGTCCAAATTTTTATTTAGTCCACTACCGAATATCCCGTCAATTACGCAATCCACTCTATCCAAACTCAAATTTTCACACATTTTTACGCCGATTTGCTTAGCTATTTTTAGTTGAGTTTTGCAATTTTCATTTAAATTTGAAGTGGTGAAAAACAGTTCGCACTCATAATCCCCCTCAAGCATTCTAGCAGCTGCTATAGCGTCGCTTGCATTGTTTCCGCCTCCGCAAACAACAAGGATTTTTGAGCCTATTTTCAAATTTACCCTTACTAAATTTGCTACACTAAGAGCTGCATTTTCTTGTAAAATAAGCTCATTTAAACCATAATTTAAAATGCAATTTTTATCAAATTTATCACTGCTTATAAATAATTTTTTCACATTTTCATCCTATAACTGAGACTCTCAAGCATATGAACTTTACTAATATTTTCTTTACCCTCAAGATCGGCTATAGTTCTAGCAACTTTTAGCGTTTTATTGATACCTCGTTGACTCAAATGATAATTAACAATCGCTTTATTTAAAGTAATCTTAGCATCTTTATCGCATTGACAAAACTTAGCAATCTCCGCATCTTTTAACTTTCCGTTTAGCTCACTCTGACCGCGTACAATCTGTTTTTTAAAAGCTTCTAAAACCATACGATGCATATCTTCGCTGCTAAGACTTGGTTTATCTTCGCTGTTTATTTCACCCATTGCAACATAGACATCTATCCTATCAAGAAGAGCTTTTGAGATCATACTTTGATATCTTGCTATATCTTTGTCGCTACATCTGCAGTTGTTAAATTTACTAAAAGCATTTCCGCAAGGGCAAGGATTCATAGCCGCAACAAATAAAAACTTAGTTTCATAACTAGTTTTTGAATTTACGCGAGAGATGTTGATTTTATTATCTTCTAACGGTTCTCTTAAGCTTTCAAGTACCTGTTTACCGAAATGCGGAAACTCATCAAAAAATAAAACTCCGCCATTTGCTAAAGCAACTTCACCTATCTTTGCCATACCGCTTCCACCGCCAAAAATAGAGCTTCTCGTGCTTGTATGGTGTGGACTGCGAAATGCTCTTAAAGAGCTAAAATCACAATTATTTGAGTTTAAAGACTGATACGCACTAGCTAAAAGTATCTCACTCAAACTCTGCGGCGGAAGAATATAAGCAAGGCGCTTTGCGCTCATAGATTTTCCACACCCTGGGCTTCCTTCAAAAAGTATATTATGCATACCTGCGGCACTGATAATGCAAGCCCTTTTGGCTCTTTCTTGACCTTTTATATCCTTAAAATCTAGTTCGTAATTAAAATTCGGAACAAATTTTTTATCGTTTATTTCTATAACATTTTCAAAAAGAGGATGAGACGATACTATTTTGCAGCTTTGTTTAAACTCTTCATTTAAGAAAAAATCTCTAGCTTCGTTTAAATTTGAAACCGTAAAAACGGTTAAATTCGGTATCATTGCAGCTTTTAGCGCGATATCTTTGGGAAGTAAAACATTTGCACTTTTAGTCTTTACGCTAAGAAATAAGAGCACAGAAAATAGCTCGGCACTGCTCTTTAAACTACCATCTAAAATAAGTTCTCCAAATACGAAAAAATCACTATCAAATTTCTCTTTTTGCAACAAAATAAGAAGCGCTATAGGTAGATCAAAGTGCGAGCCGTCTTTTTTAACATCGCTAGGGCTTAAGTTTATGACGATTTTCATAGCAGGTAGATTAAAGTCTTTTATGACCCCAAGTGCAGATCTCACTCTAGTCACAGACTCTTTTATGGTAGTACTTGCAAGACCGACTATATCAAATCCAGGAAGCGCTCTAAGAAAAGTAGATTCTATATCTATGATATGTAATTTACTGCCTAAACAAGCACTTTTTAGAGATTTCATATCGGTTTTAACTTTGATTTTTTCTTGTACTCTTTATCAAATTTTTTGCGTTTGTTAAATCCAATTTTTTCTATAAAAAGATGTCCGTCTAAATGATCGTTTTCATGCTGAATAGCCACAGACAAAAGTCCATCTGCTTCTAGCTCTTTTAAATTTCCAAATCTATCTTGAAACTGTATTTTAATATCTTTAGCACGTTTCACATCTTCATAGTACCCAGGTACGCTAAGGCAGCCTTCTTGATATACGATTTCACCGTCTTTGGATATAAATTTTGGATTGATTATCTCTAAAAGATCATTTTTATCTTGCACTTCATCTTCGTTTATTAAATTTATTATAAAAACTCTAATTGGTTTACCGACTTGTATAGCAGCTAACCCTATGCCGTTTTTTGCTATCATTGTATCATACATATCATCTAAAAACTTTGCTAGCTCATTATCAAATTTGACAACGTCTGCGCTTTTTTCAAAAAGTCTTTTATCAGGATAGGTAATTACATCTAAAATCATCTAATTTCCTTCTATAACCTCATAAAGCTTAGCTCTTTTTCCGCTTTTTGCTAATCCATCAAGGGCTTTTGAAAGTGTCTCTTCTACGCTATGTTTTAAATTTAACGCCGCTACAGATATCTCTATATCCATATCTATCTCATCTTCGGCTATAAAAAATGTAGTTTGGTAGAGCATTTGGCCTACTCTATCGCACGCTTTTTTAGCGCCTTCTATATCCGTATGTTTCATTATCATACCAAAATATCCATCACCATAATGCGCTACGACATCGCTTCTTCTTGAAGTTTTTAGCAAAATTTTAGCTATATTTCTTAGTATTCCGTTTTTGTCTTTCAAACTAGGTATGTTGTTTAAAACACTGTCTTTTACATGTATCAGCATAACACTTACATTGTAGTTATATCTTTTTACATGATCAAACTCGTCTTCTAATACTTTTAAGAAATATTTTTTATTATACACTCCAAATTTAGAATCATAAATAGACTGCTCTTCTACGTTTTTGAATATACGATTTACATCTTCATAGCTATTTTTAATAACATCTAAATGTCTCTCCATAAGAGTATTTAGCTTATCTAATTCGTCGCTAAATGACTTTATAGCAGCTTGCACCTCAAGCGGATTTGCATTTGCCTTTGTCTCTTCTAGTCTTTTTTTGACTATACCTTTCATAATAACTAAATTTTTATATATAAGAGTGATGACTTGAAGCATATTTTTAATCTGACCAAAACCTAATTTGATCTCTTTTTCGATCAAAGCCTGCTTCTCTAATACGTCATCTTTATCATAATCTATAAGCTCTAAAACTTTTTTTTGAAATGACGAGGACTTAGACTCTAAAAGTTTTCTAAAATATATATCAAAATTTTCAGGAGTTGCTTGGATATTGTCATCGCTTAACTGTTTTAAAACAGTCTGTGAGAATTTATTTAAATCAACGGCTACTTCATCGTTTTTATCTGAATTTTTTACTTTTACCGCTTCTTCGCGACTTCTCTCAGCAACAGACTTAGTGATCTGATTTTGTTGAACTATATTTGGCGAAACATCTTTATCATCTCTTAACTTAACCACTAAAACCTCACTTATTTAAAGCTTTTCTCCAAGACATTATCTATAAGTCCATACTCAGCTGCTTCATGGGCACTCATAAAAAAGTCTCTATCCGTATCTTTAGCTATTTTAGCAAGTTTTTGACCTGTATTTTTAGCTAAAGTGCTATTTAATACCTCTTTTAAGCGTAAAATTTCTTTCGCTTGAATTTCTATATCGGTTGCTTGACCTCTAGCACCGCCTAAAGGCTGATGGATCATTATACGCGAGTTTGGAAGAGCGTAACGCTTTCCTTTTGTTCCGCAACTAAGTAAAAAAGCGCCCATACTAGCAGCTTGTCCTATACAAATAGTGCAAACATCTGGTTTTATATAATTCATAGTATCATATATACTAAATCCGCTCGTTACGACTCCGCCTGGGCTATTTATATATAGATATATATCTTTGTCCGGATCTTCAGCTTCTAAAAATAGCATTTGAGCCACTATGGCGCTTGCCATTGCATCTTCTATCTCACCGCTTAGCATTATAATACGATCTTTTAAAAGGCGAGAATATATATCGTAACTTCTCTCGCCTTTGCTAGTTCTTTCAACTACGTAAGGGATATAATAACTCATTATTCGCCCTTATCTTCTTTATTACCACTTTTAAATAAATTATTAAATAACTTCTCTTCTATCATAGCCATTTTAACTGCTGGAAGCATGCCTTGTTTTTTGTAGCTTTCTAAATGCTCTTTTGGGTCAATTCCATATCTATAGGCTTCAAAATATACCGCCTGTAAAAGCTCATTATCGCTCACGGTAATACCTTTTTGCTTTGCTAATTCATCTATGATAAATGTAAGCTGAACGCTTTTTATAGCTTCATTTTTATAAGTTTCTCTCTGTTTTTTAAGAGCTTCTTTATCTTCGCGGAATTTTTTCATCTCATCTTCACTAAAATTTCCCCAAGCACTTCTAAATTGCATATCAATCTCTTGCTCTACTATATTATTAGGTAGATCAAATTTAAATTTTTCTACTGCTTTATCTGCAAATTTAGGCTTCAAATCCTCATTTAAAAGTTTTTGGAATTTATCTGCTCTGATCTGCTCTTTGATTCTATCTTCTAGTTGCTCGGCAGTTGGATTTTCTTCATTAGGCATTAGTTTTTTAAGAGTTTCTTCATCTAATTTTCCAGCTTTTTTACCTTGAATCTCGTGTAATTTTACTTTAAAAACAGCAGATTTTCCGGCAAGATGAGCAGCACCGTACTCCGCAGGAAAAGTAACATTTACATCTTTTTGTTCGCCTACTTTTAAACCTAACATACCATCTTCAAATCCCGGTATAAACTGTCCGCTTCCTATCTCAAGAAGATAGCCTTCGGCTTTCCCGCCCTCAAAAGCTTCGCCATCTACAAATCCTTCAAAATCAAATTTAGCAAAATCACCTTTTTCTAAACTCTCTTTTTCAACTTTCTCAAGAGGAGCTATCATTTTCAAAAACTCATTTATCTTCTCTTCGATCTCTTTTTTGGTAACTTTAGGAGTTGTATACTCAGGAATAATCTCCTCATAACCATCAACTTTAACTTCTGGTTTGAACGAAATTTCAAGCTCAATATCTATATTTCCGTCTTTTTCATCAAATTTAAGTATCATAGGCTCACCGATTATATCGCTAGATTTTTTAGCGATCAATTTTAAGCTCTCGTTTACTATATCTCTAAATATTTCACTTTTAGCATCATTTTCTAAGTCTTTTCCGTATCTTTTTAACACTTGCGCAACCGGAACTTTTCCTTTTCTAAAACCATCAATTTTTATATTTTTAGCAGCTTTCTTGGCTAAATTTTCAACCTTGGCGTTAAGCTCACTTGCTTTAACTTCAGTTTGCGCAGCAGCATTTGCTGTGTTTAAAAGTTTTGCTTTAACTTCCATTATTTTCCTTTTATTATGATAAAAAATTATCTCGCAATATATCAAATTTTTGCTTTATTTAAGTATAAATTAGTAAATTTATTACTATAAAAGTCAAAATATTGTAAAATCGCAAAAATTTTTAAGGTGATTAATGTTTGATCAAAATAGAAAAATCGAATTTGAAAAATGCGTTAAAACAATGCTGGAAATTTTAGGCGAAAATCCAGATAGAGAAGGACTTTTAAATACTCCAAAAAGAGTTGCAAAAGCTTATGAATTCATTACAAGCGGATATTGGCAAGATCCAAAAGATGTTCTGAATGACGCAATGTTTGATAGCAGCAACAATGAAATGGTTTTGCTAAAAGATATCGAGTTTTACAGTATTTGCGAGCATCATTTGCTTCCTATTATCGGTAGAGCTCACGTCGCTTATATACCAGACGGAAAAGTTGTAGGACTTAGCAAAATTCCAAGAATGGTAAATATATATGCAAGACGTCTGCAAATTCAAGAGCAAATGACAGAGCAAATCGCTCAAGCTCTTCAAGATGCAATAAGTCCAAAAGGCGTTGGAGTAGTAGTCGAAGCAAGACATATGTGCATAGAGATGCGAGGAGTAGAAAAGATAAACTCTACAACGACGACATCGGCTTTAAGAGGGATATTTATAAAAAATGCGGAAACTAGAAAAGAGTTTTTTGATCTTATTAATTCTCCAAAATCGGTGAAATTTTGAGCTTAGAAAATATTAAAAGTAAACTTAGCAAGAGTAAAAGCTTATCTAGCATATTCGGTATCATTACAAAAATCACTACAAATAATATGGAGATAACAGGGCTTCGTCCGAGTATAGGTGATATCGTACGAATAATAAGCATAGATGGCAATAAAAATGAGCTTGGTATGGTAACTGGATTAAATCAAACAGGAGCTAGCGTAAGTCCTTTTGGATTTGTAGAAGGATTTAAAATAGGAGACCGAGTGTATGCTAGTGATCAAGGTATGAGCATACCAGTAGGCGAGTCACTTTTGGGTAGAGTAGTAGATCCATTTATGAATCCAAAAGACTCTAAAGGTGCCATAGAAGCTACGACTTACGTTCCGATAATGCAGATGCCTATTCCTGCTATGAAAAGAGGACTTATAAATGAGCCTTTTAGCGTCGGAGTAAAAACTATAGATGGACTTTTAACCTGCGGCAAAGGTCAAAAATTAGGGATTTTTGCAGGAAGCGGAGTTGGGAAATCAACTCTAATGGGAATGATTGTAAAAAACTCCGTAGCGCCAATAAAAGTTGTAGCTCTTATCGGCGAACGCGGACGTGAAGTACCTGAGTTTATAGAAAAAAACTTAAATGGCGATCTATCAAATACCGTTATAATAGTAGCGACAAGCGACGATAGTCCTCTTATGAGAAAATATGGAGCATTTTGTGCTATGAGCGTAGCAGAATATTTTAAAAGTAGCGGAAGAGACGTACTATTTATAATGGACAGCGTTACTAGATTTGCTATGGCTCAAAGAGAAATCGGACTTGCTTTAGGAGAACCTCCTACAAGCAAAGGCTATCCGCCAAGCGTATTAACTATACTTCCACAACTTATGGAAAGAGCGGGAAAAGAGGAAGGAAAAGGCAGCATAACCGCGTTTTTTACTGTTTTGGTTGAAGGAGACGATATGAGCGATCCTATAGCAGATCAAAGCAGAAGCATACTTGATGGACATATCGTATTAAGCAGAGAATTGACTGATTTTGGAATTTATCCGCCTATAAATATCTTAAACTCTGCAAGTCGTGTTATGGGAGATGTAACTTCAAAAGAACATAGAGCTAATGCTTCTAAATTTAAAAGACTATTTTCCATGCTCAAAGAAAACGAAGTATTGATAAGAATAGGAGCATATCAAAAAGGTATAGACAAAGAATTAGACAGCGCGATATCGAAAAAAGGATTTATGGAAGAATTTATGAAACAAAATCCTACAGAAGGTTTTAAATTTGAAGATACGATTAAAATGCTTGAAGGGATAAAATAACGCTCTATAAGGCAACTCAGGCATTGTAAATTTAGATATTTTGATAGTAGATATCAAGTATAAATAATTTTTATAATTTTTGTTTTCATTTACTAAATTTTAAAGCAAAATTTATAAAAATTGTTATATCATTCAGAAATAAAAGATAAAATTTATCCTAATTAAATTTAGGATGAATTATTAAGAAAGGCTAAATTTGAAAGTTTATTTAGATAATAACGCAACAACTATGGTAGATCCTGAAGCTTTGGAGCTTATGCTACCGTTTTTAGGCGAAAAATTTGGTAATCCAAACTCACTTCACTCATATGGAAGTCAAACTCATCCGGCCTTAAGAACTGCTATGGATCAACTCTATGCAGGCATAAACGCAAAAGATAGCGATGATATCATAGTTACTAGCTGCGCAACCGAGAGCAATAACTGGGTTTTAAAAGGTATTTATATAGATAAAATATTAAAAGGGGACAAAAAACGTATAGTAACGACTACGGTAGAACATCCTGCCATAGGTGCAACTTGCTCGTTTTTAGAAAATCTTGGCGTAGAAATTACAAGATTAGATGTAAATAGCGAAGGCGTAATTACCCCTGATGATTTAAAAAAAGTTATGGGAAAAGATGTAGCTTTAGTCACAGTAATGTGGGCAAATAACGAAACAGGTATGATATTTCCTATCAAAGAGCTTGCTAAAATAGCTCATGAATATGGAGCTCTTTTTCATACGGACGCAGTTCAAGCAATAGGAAAAATAGCAGTTGACGTACAAGATGCAAACGTGGATTTTCTAAGCTTTTCAGCACATAAATTTCATGGGCCCAAAGGAGTTGGAGGACTATTTATAAAAAATAGTATGCAGTTAACAAGTTTGCTCCACGGCGGTGAGCATATGGGCGGTAGAAGAAGCGGAACTCTAAATGTGGCCGGCATAGTAGCCATGGGAAAAGCTCTCGAAAATGCAAATAAATTTTTAAAATACGAAGAGAGCCACGTAAGAAGATTAAGAGATAAATTAGAAGACGCTCTTTTAGAAATTCCTGAAGTTACGGTTGTAGGCAAAAAAGATAGCAGAGTACCAAATACAATCCTAGCCTCTATAAAAGGAGTGGAAGGAGAAGCTATGCTATGGGATTTAAATCAAGCAGGTATCGCAGCAAGTACTGGTTCGGCATGTGCTAGCGAGGATCTTGAGAGCAATCCTATAATGGAAGCTATAGGAGCAGATAGCGAACTAGCTCATACGGCTCTTAGACTCTCATTATCTAGATTTAACACTGAAGAGCAGATTGATTACGCTATAGACAAGATAAAAAACGCTGTGCATAGATTAAGAAGTATTTCTAGTAGCTATGCTTACGCACCAGAGTGGCACAAATCTGGATTATAAATCAAATTTAGGAAAGAAAAGATGGCTAAAAGTAACTTAATAAGCGGAAATATATGGGAAGAGTATTCACAAAAGGTGCAAGATGCAATGAATCATCCAAAAAATATGGGTGAAATCACGGAAGAACAAGCAAATGCGATGGGCTGTGAGCTCATCATAGCAGATCACGGAGCTGAAAGTTGCGGAGACGCCGTTAGATTATATTGGGCTGTGGAAAAAAACACGGACATTATAAAAGACGCTAAATTTAAAAGTTTTGGTTGCGGAACAGCTATAGCTTCTAGTGATTATATGGCTGAACTTTGCAAAGGAAAAACAGTAGATGAAGCCGTTAAAATAACAAATATAGATGTTGAAAAAGCTATGCGCGATGATCCGGAAATTCCAGCTGTCCCGCCACAAAAAATGCACTGCTCAGTAATGGCGTACGATGTTATAAAAGCCGCTGCGGCTAGCTATAAAGGCGTAGATCCAGAACATTTTGAAGATGAAATAATCGTCTGTGAATGCGCCAGAGTAAGTCTTGGAACTATAAAAGAAGTTATCAAGCTAAATGATCTAAAAACAGTAGAAGATATAACTAAATACACAAAAGCAGGTGCGTTTTGTAAGTCATGTATCAAGCCCGGCGGTCACGAAAAAAGAGAGTATTACCTAGTCGATATTTTAGCCGAAACAAGAGCGGAAATGGAAGCTGAGAGACTAAGAGCCGTAGCTGATGCTAAAATAAGCGGAAGCGGACTTGATAGCGATCTTAGTTTTGAAGAGCTAACAGTTGTAAAACAGTTAAAAGCCGTAGAAGCTGTGATCGATGAAAATATACGTCCGATGCTTGTTATGGATGGCGGAAATATGGAAATTTTGGATATTAAAAAAGAAGATGCGGACGGTAAAATAGATATTTATATCAGATATCTCGGGGCTTGCAGCGGTTGCGCAAGCGGAGCTACAGGAACTCTATACGCGATAGAAAATATCTTGCAAGAAAATCTTAGTCCAAATATCAGAGTACTTCCGGTCTGATAAGTTTTAAATTTATAAAACAATACATACTTATAAACAATAGTTTAAGGCTAATTTAAGTCTTAAACTATTTATATTAACCTATACTAATTAAAAACCTATTTCATAATATAAAATTTAATAAACTAAATAATACTATTTTTTAGTTTAAATTATATAATAAATTTAAAAATTAAATAAATATTGAATGATAATAAATAATTTCTTTTTATTTATTTAATAAAGAATTTACAAGTAAAGATATATATTTTAAGCTTATTTAAAAGATAGATTCATTAGAATAAATTAATTTTAATGACAAAGGATAAAAAATGTTGTTTTTCAACAAAAGCATAGCAAGCAAAATCTCCATAGGCGTATCCTTACTCTTTGCAATAGCACTGATAAGTTTTACATATATCAATTATATAGATTCTAGAGATAACTCTATAAAACTTCTCTCTTTAGAAAGGCAAAAAGCAGTTGCGGGATCTGAAAATATATTAGATATCGAGCTGGAATTCGATGCCAATAAAGCAGAGCAAATATCAAAACAGATATCAAAACCAAATTTAACCCGCGAAGAAGTTCAAAATATACTAAAAACTACAAATAAAATAACGGAATTTTCGTCTATACATATGGTATATGAATCAGACGGAACTATATACAAATCAGACGGAACTATAAAAGAAGCAAATAGTATATATGATGCGAGAAAATATCCATGGTACCAAGAAGCTTTAAAGAAAAATAAACTCATCATCACAGATCCTTATCAAAATTTAGATAATAATACATATATAACTTTAGCAGCTCCGATACATGTAGAAAATAAATTTATAGGAGTTTTAGGTATAAATTTAGAAGCCGAAAATTTAAGTAAAAAAATTATAAAGCTTGGAGAGACAAAAGGCGGATATATAATGATATTAGATTCTGAAGGAAAAATCATTATGCATCAAGAAAAAAATCAAATAGGAAAATCGCCAAACTCTACTCTAAGTCTCGTAAATAACTTTCAAAATAAAAATATTGACAAATACGGAATGATCAACTACACAAGATCTAACGGAAATCAAAATATCGCAGATTGTATGAATTCAAAACATAGCGACTGGATAATTTGCGCATCTATGGATAAAAATATTTTTGAAGAAGGTATAAATAATATACTAAAAAAACAACTATGGCTGTCTGCATTATATATTATTATCTCATCGTTTATAGTATTAATTCTAGCCAAAAGATATTTAAAACCGATAAATAATATAGTATTTGGTCTCAAAAATTTCTTTGATTTCTTAAATTATAAAAACGATAATCCTAAAGATATAAGCTTAAAATCAAACGATGAGTTTGGAGTTATGGCTACAATGATAAATGATAATATAAGTATCATTAAAAATGCTATTAAAAAAGACGCTCAATTAGTTAGCGAATCTTTGCAAAAAGTAAAAGAGGTTGAGGATGGAAATTTAAAAGCAAGAATAGTTAATGTTCCGGTTTCACCGCAGCTAAACAAACTAAAAGATGTTTTAAACTCTATGTTAGAAGTGCTTGAGCAAAAAGTCGGAAGCGATATAAATGTTATCCAAAAAACATTCGATGATTTTAAAAATCTTGATTTTACATCTAACATACCTAATGCTAGAGGAGAAGTTGAAAAGATAATAAATACTTTAGGAAAAAATATAACTAAAATGTTAAAAGATAACCTAAAACAAGCAGATATCCTACAAGCAAAAGCAAATAACTTACAAGATTTTGTAATTATGTTAAATGAGAGCTCAAAAAGTCAAGCTAGCTCACTAGGAGAAAGTGCAGCTGCGATTGAAGAGATGAGTAATTCTATGACTTCGATTAACGAACGCACTATGGAAGTTATAAAACAATCAGAAGATATAAAAAGTATTATAACAATAATTAGAGATATAGCAGATCAAACAAACTTGCTAGCATTAAATGCGGCAATAGAAGCAGCGCGCGCAGGAGATCACGGCAGAGGATTTGCGGTTGTTGCGGACGAGGTATGAAAACTTGCCGAAAGAACAGGGAAATCGCTAGGAGAGATTGAGGCAAACGTAAATATACTTAGTCAAAGCATAAATGATATGAGTCAAAGCATCAAAGAGCAAACCGAAACCATGAATCAGATAAACCAATCTGTTGCTAACGTAGATGAATTAACAAAACAAAATGTTGATATAGTTAATGATACAAACAAAATATCTATTGAAGTAGAAAATATAGCAAATTCAATAGTCAATGATGCGAAAAAAAATAAATTTTAACATAAATTTAATTGCATTTTAATTGCTTATCAAAGACATCTTTAGTCATATATTTGGCTAAAGATATACTTTAATTTATATAATTAAATTTCATATAAAGTAACATTAAAAATAAATTTACTATAATTACGTAATTATATTATACAAAAAGGGTAGGGTTATGATACCGGTATGGGACGATAAATATAGTGTAGGAAATAATGGTATAGATAAACAGCACAAAAAGCTATTTGAACTTGCAAAAAAATCATATATTTATGCTAATAAAAATATCTCAAGAGAAGATATTAGAAATATAATAACTGAATTTTTTGAGTATATGAAGGAGCATTTTAGAGATGAAGAGATCTATATGGAGCTTATAGAATATCCATATTTAGAACAGCACTCATCTATCCATAAAGATATTATAAATAGTATGTCAAATCTCATAAAAACTGCAAAAAATGTAAATGATCTAAAAGAAAATTTAGTTATTATAGCTGAAAAATGGCTTCTTGAGCATATACTTCATCATGATACCAGAATCGAAGAATGGAGAAAGTTACAACTTAGCAATCAAAATAAACCAAGCACAACAAAAAAATACAGATATACATGTGGTTGTCCAAATAAAACGCACATAGTATCTATAACCATCCACAACAAAATCATACAAGGCAAAAAATACTCTTGCATGACTTGTAATAATGAGATAAAATTTAAATCTTAAGAGTAAATCATGCGAGTATCTGAATTATTTTATTTAGATTATCTTGCTTGATACCCTTATATACTAGAAAGAAGTCGGCAATAACCCACACGAAGACTATTATCAAAAATATATAACCTATGACGATAAGCACAGTCATCCATCCTATGATAGTCAGCACAAGTTTAGCGATACCAAGTATAACATCACCTTTATAAAACCTATCAACACCAAATCCGCCAAATAAAACACCTAATATAAGACCGATCAGTGGATTTTTCAATGGAATTAAAGCAATACTTTGTACCTTCTCTTGTGAAGCAACTTTAAGCTTGTCTTGCAACAACAGTAGACCTTGAGATGGAACCTTATCTTGCATATACATTGTAATGGCGCTTACGTCCATATTGTCCTCCTTAAAATAAATTCAATTCTATTTAACTTTATTATTGTATCAAAAAAATAGCATTAAAATATATAAATTTAAAAATAATAGATAACTGTGTAAAAATTTATTTAAATTTAATTTATTGTTTTATTTATGAAGAAGTGGCAACTAGCCTGGGCTAGTAACCACAAGGCTAAAGTTTATCCCTTTTTAGGAGTTACTAACATATTTACGTAACGTCCCTCTAAAGCAGGTACTTTATCGCGATCCGCGTAATCTTTTACAAGTTCCCAAATTCGCTCAAGCATAACAACGCCTATATCTGGAGTAGCCATCTCTCTTCCTTTTAGAAAAACTCTAAATTTAACATGCTTGCCTTCTTCAAGAAATTCTTGCGCGTGCTTGATCTTGTAGTTAATGTCGTTTTGGGCTATTTTTACTGAGAGTTTTATCTCTTTTACTTCAATAACTTTTTGCTTCTTTTTTGCTTCTTTTTGCTTCTTTTCTTGCTGATAACGGAATTTACCGTAGTCCATTATCTTACAAACCGGCGGTTTAGCATCGGGAGCTATAAGAACCAAATCAAGCCCCATACGGTTTGCGATATCTTGAGCTTCTTCTCTACTTATAACACCATAAGCAGTACCATCATCACCGACACATCTTACCTCACTAGCACGAATTTCTTCGTTTAGATAAACATCCTTCTCTTTGCTCAAATATTCACCTCATTTAATTTAGATTGAATAAAGCCTAAAAACTCGTCTAAGCTCATATCTTTTTGCTCTCTAGCACGTCTATCACGAAGTGCTACACCTCTGTTTGCAACCTCATTATCTCCAAGTACGATTATCATCGGTACTCGTTGTTTCTCTGCTGTCCGTATTTTTTTATTTAAAGTCTCATTTTTATTAAATATTTCACTATCTACATCCATATCTAGAAGCAAAGAGTGTACCTCATTTGCATATTTATGGTGTTCATTACTAATAGGTATGATAACAACTTGTGTCGGCGCTATCCAAAATGGTAGCTCTCCGGCCGTATGTTCAAGCAAAATTCCTATAAATCTCTCAAAACTACCCATAATGGCACGATGCAGCATAACAGGCTGTTTTCTTTCGTTATTTTCATCTATATAACCAAGATCAAAACGAGCAGGCAAATTAAAATCAACCTGTATAGTTCCGCACTGCCATTTACGCTTAAGCGCATCTGTGATTTTTATATCTATCTTTGGTCCGTAAAATGCGCCGCCGCCCTCGTCTATACCATATTTCAATCCTTTTTCATCAAGAGCATCTTTAAGCGCTTTAGTAGCTATCTCCCAAACAGCGTCATCGCCAACTGCTTTTGCAGGTTTTGTTGAAATTTCCATTTCGTAAGTAAACCCAAATGCACTCATCAAAGTATCGACAAAACTTAGAATTTCATACACATTTTCTTTTATCTGACTTGGCATACAAAATAGATGCGCATCATCTTGAGTAAATTCGCGAACTCTAAAAAGACCGTGTAAAACACCGCTTTTCTCATGTCTATGAACTACGCCATATTCAAAAAATTTAAGAGGCAAATCGCGGTAACTGCGAATTTCGCTTTGATAGACTTTGATGTGTCCCACGCAGTTCATCGGCTTTATACCATATTCTTGCTCGTCAATCACGGTAAAATACATATTTTCTTTGTAATTCGCGTAGTGACCACTGATTTTCCAAGCATCGCTTTTTAAAATTTCAGGACCGCGAACAGGCTCATAACCGCGAAGTCTATGAGTACGATAAAGCTTGTGTTCTAAACGACTTCTAAGCCTTGCGCCATTTGGCAGCCATATAGGAAGTCCAACACCTATAGTATCATCAAATGTAAAAAATTTCATCTCTGCGCCGAGTTTTCTATGATCGCGCTTTTTAGCCTCTTCAATGATGCGAATATGCTCTTTTAGACTCTCCTTATCGGCGTAAGCGGTTCCATAAATTCTAGTTAGCATTTCGCGGTTTTCATCTCCACCAAGGTATGCTCCGGCTATTCTAGTTAGTTTAAAAAATCTTGTAAAAATCGTATTTGGTACGTGAGGTCCACGACAAATATCTTCAAAGTTTCCTTGAGAGTACAAGCTAACGACGCCATCTGGTATGCGTTTTAGAACTTCTTGTTTTAGATCGTCGCTTGCATATTTTGCTGCGACTTCTGATTTTGTCGAGTTAAATTTAACTATATCGATTTTAGCTAATGCTAGCTCTTTCATCTTTTTTTCTATCTCTTCAAGATCGCTCTCACCTAGCTTTTCGCCGTCGCTTTTACTAACTCTCATATCATAGTAAAATCCGTCTTCTATACATGGTCCTACGAAAAATTTAGCGTTTGGATATAGCTCTTTTATCGCTGCGGCCATAAGATGCGCACAAGAGTGTCTTATAACGTCTAACGCTTCTTTTGAATTATCAAAAAATATCTCTTCGCCACCGTTTCCACAGTAACTTTGGGTATCAACTATTTGCTCATTTACTTTATATGCAATTATATCGCTCATTATATTCCTCTTTCTACCGGTTGCTCTTCCATACAACGAAAGAACAAAATATCTGATTTTATCTAATTGTATTTTAAGTTAAACTGAATTTTAGGATTATTAAAGCTTACTAATGCCGTATTTTAGGCTAAATTTAATCAAATTGTTAATATTTAGTTGCATTTACGATTTTTAATTATAAATTTAGACAGACAATTAATTATATTTATCTGTCTAAATATTTATTTAAATATAAGCAAATTTACAGCTCACGCCCAAACTCTAAGAGGTTTTGGATAGAATTTATCTTTACTCGTTTATGGTTTTGTTTGAATTTGAGTTATTTAAATTTAAATTACTTGATTTATCAGAATTATCTAAATTTGAATTACCAAATATATATTTAGTATAGATATCGCTTACTGTTATGCTTTTATTGTTTTGTATATCAGTAAATAACTTATATCCTCTACTAGATAGTTTCTTTATCATCTCAACGCCAAGATCTTTTAAAGATATAAGTTCCATCTCTCCTGAACTATTTCTTATTTTAGCCGCACTTACGCTAAAGTCTAATTTAGTATTTAATTCTTCTTCGTTTAGTCTATTTATATTTAAGTTTAGTTCTATCCTTGCTTCAAATACTTTGCTTGTATCTTTATATAGTTTATCTACTACAAACTCTCTTCCACTATTAAATCTAAGAGTGAATGTTCCGTTTTTATTTATTTTTATAGCTGTTAGTATATCGGTGTCTATAAGCATATTTGCAGTATCGCTTCTATCTTTTTCAAAGCTATCTTTTACTTTTTGTAAGTTATCTAAGGTGAATGTTAGACCAGTCGCAGATGTGAAGTCTCTTTCTACGGCTATCATAACGATTGATTTTATGTTTTGATATTTTTCTTCGTCGCTTAGACCTGCCATATGGTTATCTCTGTTTTTAAGTTCGCTCATATAATCGTTGTATAAATTTATAAACCTATCGTATTGTTGATTTTGGTAAGAGTCTTCGCCTTTCCAAGAATACTGCCTGGTTTGTGGGTCATATAAGTTATTAAAAGAAAAATTTGTTGTATCATATCTGGAATATTTTAACTTCTCAAGTCTATAGCTTTCATTAACTATTTTTTGGCAATTGAACTTAATCGCGTACAATTTCCATTATCGCCATACACAAAATTTTTATCATTTTGTCCGAGTAAATACCTAGTCTGAGTTGTAATCATATTATTAACAAGCTTACTTATTAAGATAAATTTAAATTTAGGTAAGTAGAAAGCGGCGTTTTTCGAGTATTTTGTATTTTATCTATTCTAGCAAAACCGCTGCATATTTTTATTTAAATTTGAATATTATACTTGATAAAGATAATCAATTATGATATAATAACTTAAAAACAAAGGATAGCATATATGAAAGCTTTAGATGTTCTAATCAAAGTTTCGAGTTTGGTTTTAATCATCTCTAAAATAATTCACATTAGATTAGAAAAGAGAGTTTCAAATTTAGAAAAAACTCAAAAACGTTCTGTTAAATTTAAATAAAACCAAAAAAATTATAAAGAAAGAGTTTAACCGGCAATATAAGTGCTATTTTAAAATGCATCATAGCATAAAAAAAGAATTTATAACTTTGTTTTTTGTAAATTTGCATAGCTCAACGTTGCAAGATCTTAAATAAGGTATAAATTTAAAAGTTTAATTAATTTTTAGATATATAAGTATAAATGGTGGCTCTAACTGGACTCGAACCAGTGACCCCCACCATGTCAAGGTGATGCTCTACCAACTGAGCTATAGAACCAAAAGAGTTTGGATTATATAAAAATATCGCTTAAATTTGGGTAAAACCCAAATTTAAATCAAATGCGCCTTTATAATCATAGCGTATAGAATGATAAACATTATTATTGTCGGCACTTCATTATACATTCTAAAAAACTTTCCGCTTTTTGTACAGCGGTTATTTTTAAACTGTTTTAAATAGTACCCCAAGCTAAAATGATACGCAACTAAGATAATCACACAAAGCAATTTCATATGAAAATACCCTTGTTTCATAAGCTCCGGTTTTTCAAAAATCAGTATCGAAAGACCACTTAAAATGGTAATTATCATAGCTATCCAGCCTATACCGTTGTAAAGCTTACTTTCTTGAATTTTTACTACATCGACAAATCCATGATTTTGTATGTGTTCTGCGTGATAAACATAAAGTCGTGGCTGATAAAATAGCATCGCCATCCAAGAGATAAACGCAGCATAGTGCAGCCATTTGACCCATAAATAAGCTTCATAGCTCATTTTGTAACTCCTTAATAAAATTTTTCCGTTAGTTTACCATATAAATTCAAATAATATTAAATCTTAGCCTAAAATTTCATCTTTACGCCTGAGATACTCATCGTAACTCATAGCGCCGTTCTTATACAATTCATATAGTTTTTCTACTTTTTTTAATTTATGAGAATCGCTAATGCTTTTTTCTATACAATTAACTGAATTTAATTTTTCTACCCAATTAGAGGTAAAAAACAGATCTGCAAGCCACCAAATTCCCCAAATAGCAAGAAATATATATCCAACTAAAAATATAGCGGTTAAACTTCCGATCCAAAATAGCAATAATTGCAACAATCCGCTCAAAAATTTGCCGCAATATATCCTATGAGCACCAAAACCGCCTAGAAAAAACCAGAGCGCATACGCTATATAAATATTTCTTTGCATTACTTTTTCCTATGCATAAAACTCTGAATCAAAATAATCAAAATCGCCAGATCTATCATCATATCGGCAAAGTTAAATACGGCAAAGTTAAACCATTTATGCCAAAAAATATAGTCAACCACACCGCCATGCACAAATCGATCAAGTATATTTGAGCAGCCTCCGCCAAGAAGCAGACCAAATGCTGCGGTATGGGATTTTAAAAGTTCTTTTTGTCCAAAAAGATAGCCCAAAAGGACAGCGATGAGAGCTAACTGGATGTATTTTAAATTTGTTCCCAAAAACTCAAACATAGAAAATGCCACACCTTTATTAAAGACCAAAACAAGATCTATAAACTCGCCTTTATATCTAAATCCGTTTAAAAATATCCATTTTATAATCTGATCAACGGCAAATATAGCTGCAAAATATGATAAAAATTTAAAAATTACCTTACTCATTTAATGCTTTTATAAAGAATTTTTCTACTTCAGCTATCTTTTTAGTTACCAATGCTTCGTCTTTTCCCTCAAGCAAAAGTCTTATAACGTTTTCAGTCCCAGAATATCTAAAAAGAGTGCGAATTCCTAGTTTTTTAAGCTCGTCTTCAAGTTCTTTTAAGCCTTTAAGCTCATCAAGAGGTCTCTTTTCTATAATTTTCAAATTTGAAAGTTTTTGTGGATATGCTTTAATACTCCCGAATATCTCGCTGGCTTTTTTATTTTTAGCTAAGAGACAAGCGCTTACTTGCAAAGCTGAAACAAGTCCGTCGCCGGTCTTTGAAAAATCGCTAAATATGATGTGTCCGCTCTGCTCACCGCCGAAATTTATGCCGTTTTCTTTCATCATTTCAAGAACGAATTTATCTCCGACGTTTGAACGAAGAAGCTTAATTTTGTGTTTTGCAAGATAGTCGTCAAGTGCGGCATTACTCATCACGGTGGCTACTATCTCCTTTTTATCAAGCATCTTATTTTCATCAAGATAAGTAGCCAAAACGCCGAGCAAAGCGTCTCCATCGACAACTTTTGCATTTTCATCGACAACCACAAGTCTATCGGCATCACCGTCAAAAGCAAATCCTATATCGGCTCTTAATCTTTTAACTTCTTTTGCCAAATTTTCAGGATGCAAAGCACCGCAGCCATCATTTATATTTCCGCCGTTTGGTTCATCGTTTAAAACTATTGTCTCTGCTCCAAGCTCGCTAAATACGGTCGGAGCGACTTTATAAACTGCGCCGTTTGCAACGTCCAAAACAACTCTTAAACCTTTTAAAGTAAGACTTTTAGGGAATGAGTTTTTGATATGAACTATGTATCTGCCTATAACATCGTCAATTCTTTTTGACTGACCGATTTCGAGACCTATTTTTTGATTGTTTTCTATTATTTCATTATGAAAAAATATATTTTCTATGGCTTGTTCAGCCTCTACGCTTAGCTTATTTCCGAAACTATCAAAAAATTTGATACCGTTATCATCAAATGGATTATGACTGGCGCTTATCATTATGCCGGCGTCACAGCGCATATCTTCAGTCAAAAATGCTATCGCTGGAGTCGGCATAGGACCTATTTGTATAACATTATATCCAACTGCGGTAAGTCCGGCTACTATCGCGGTTTCGATCATATATCCGCTTTTTCTGGTATCTTTTCCGACTAAAATTTTATTTGTAATTGAGTTTTTACGAAAGTAAATTCCAGCAGCCATCGCTAGTCTCATCGCAGTCATCGCGTTTAGCTTCTCTCCGGCTCTGCCTCTAACTCCATCAGTTCCAAAAAGCTTCATTTTTGCCTTCTTTTTTTAAATTTAACTAGCTATTTTATCAAAAACAATATTAAATTTGCATATGAAATACAATTCTAAATTTAAAAACGGAAAATAATTACATTAAAAAACAGAATGAGAATGATTAAATTTGACTTAAATTCAGATTTATTTAATTATCTTTAGGATATAATCACCGACTAAAATTATAAAAAAAGGTAAGTTATGGCAAACCACAAATCTGCTGAAAAAAGAGCAAGACAAACTATAAAAAGAACCGAGAGAAATAGATTTTACCGTACAAGACTTAAGAATTTAACCAAAGCGGTAAGAGTTGCAGTAGCAAGCGGCGACAAAGACGCTGCATTAGTAGCTTTAAAAGATGCAAATAAAAACTTCCATAGCTTTGTAAGCAAAGGATTCCTTAAAAAAGAGACCGCTTCTAGAAAAGTTAGCCGCTTAGCAAAACTTGTTAGTACTTTAGCTGCATAATTTAAATTTAAATGTTAGCTGACAAACTACGTCCATTTATAGATCGCTACAATGAGTTAAACTCTATTCTTAGCGATCCAGAGGTCATAAACGATATATCTCGTATGACTAAACTCTCAAAAGAGCAAAGAAACTTAGAATCCATAAAAGACGCTACTCAAAGATACTTAAGTATCTTAAACGGTATAGAAGAAAATAAAACTCTACTTGAAGATCCAGAACTAGGCGAACTAGCTAAAGATGAGCTAAAAGCGCTAGAAACAGAGCTTCCGAAACTAGAAGAAGAGATAAAACTTCTGCTTCTTCCAAAAGATCCAAACGATGAAAAAAATATCTTTTTAGAGCTACGCGCCGGTACAGGAGGCGATGAAGCTGCCTTATTTGTAGGAGACTTAGCTACTGCGTATATAAGATATACCGAAGAGCGGGGCTATAAATACGAGATAGTAAGTTCAAGCGAAGGAAGTGCGGGCGGATATAAAGAGCTGATTTTACTCATAAAAGGCGAAGGTGCTTACTCAAGACTTAAGTATGAAGGCGGAACTCACAGAGTTCAAAGGGTGCCAGAAACAGAAAGTCAAGGTAGAGTGCACACTTCGGCTATCACAGTAGCCATCATGCCAGAAGTAGAAGATAGCGAGATAGATATAAATCCAAACGATCTTAAAATAGACGTTATGAGAAGCTCGGGTCATGGCGGACAGTCGGTAAATACCACAGACAGTGCCGTGCGCGTAACTCACATACCAACAGGCTTAGTCGTAGTCAATCAAGACGGTAAAAGCCAACACAAAAACAAAGACGCCGCTATAAAGGTCTTAAAAGCTAGGCTTTACGATATGCAAGAGCGCGAACGCAGAGAAAAAGAAAGCAAAGAGAGAAAAGATCAAGTCGGCACCGGAGATAGAAGCGGTCGTATCCGCACGTACAATTACCCACAAAACCGCATCAGCGATCACCGCATAAATCTCACTCTTTATAGGCTAGATGCCATTATGGCAGCAGGACTTTTTGATGAGATCATAGACCCGCTCATCGCGCACTACCAAGCAGAAGCCATAGCAAACGCCGGACTATAAATTAACTATTTTTAAAATAAATATTATGACCAGAGAGACTGTATTTAAGTATGCAAAAGAAAAGTACGGTACGATCCCCGATCATCCATGGAAAAAATATCCGAAATACGCCATTTTAAGACATTTAAAAAATCAAAAATGGTACGGAGCCGTAATCAACATACCAAGAAACAAACTCGGACTAAATGGAGATGACGCGGTTGATGTTTTGAATGTCAAATGCGAGAAAGATTTGGCTATTTTGCTAAAAGATAACAAAGCCATCTTTTCCGCTTATCACATGAACAAAAAGAACTGGATATCGATTTTGCTTGAAAAGGCGGAAAATAAGATGGTTTTTGATCTCATTTCGCAAAGTTATAAAATAACTCTTTAACTATTTTATCAACTTTGAGATATCTTTAAATTTGACATGCTCGGCACTTCACATCATCTCAAACGCTATCATTTCGGTAGATTTTACGGTAACGCCATTTAAATTTAAAAAAGTAAGCTCTTTGTTTCTTTCGTCTCTACTGCCCACACACTCGTCTACCAAAGTCACATTATAACCATTATTTAGCAGATCTTTTGCGCTTTGATATACACATATATGAGCTTCTACTCCGATCAAAATCACATTTCTATAACCTGAAATTTCATCTTTTATAACGTTAAAAGCCGAGAATTCCGACTTATCAAATATTTTGGAATTTATCAAATTTAATATCTGCTCATCGGTATCGCCAAGCCCTTTTTTATACTGCTGCGTAGCGATCACCTTAAGTCCTAGATCATTTGCTATTTTTAGAAATTTAACACTGTTTTGCAACAAATTTTTATCGCTCATCGTGTTTAAAAGCTTAGTTTGCATATCGATAACCGTGACTATACTATCCATGATTTTCCTCCGTTTTTTTTATAGATCTATCTCGATACCCACTGGACAGTGATCGCTACCTTCTATGCTATCAAGTATAAAGGCATCTTTTAGTTTATCTTTTAAATTTGAGCTAATGAAAAAATAATCAATCCGCCAACCGACGTTTTTAGCTCTTGCGTTAAATCTATAGCTCCACCATGAGTAAGCGTTCTCTTTGTCGCCATTTATAAATCTAAAAGTATCTATAAATCCGCTATCGATAACCCTATCTATCCACGCCCTTTCAATAGGCAAAAATCCGCTTGTTTTGGAGTTGGCTTTTGGATTTTTAAGGTCGATTTCACGGTGAGCGGTATTTACGTCGCCGCAAAATATCACTCCTTTGCCTTCGCTCACCAAAGCATTGATATAAGATAGAAATTTGTCATAAAAATCCATCTTATATGCTAGTCTTTCATCTCCGCTTTGACCGTTTGGAAAGTATATATTGAAAAGATGTATATTATCAAATTTATGTTCCAAAACTCTGCCTTCATCATCATCAAAAAACTGCGATTTTAAATTTTGAGATTTTAAATTCGACAAACTCATCACACCTGAGTAGCCAGGTCTTTTGGCTGAATTTGCGGATATATTTTCAAATCCCAGATTATAAATTTCTGCTGGTATCTTATCTTCACTTACTTTGATCTCTTGCAAAGCTAAAAAGTCCGGTTTATGCTCATCTAGCCACGAAAAAGACTCTTTTCCAAGCGCTGCTCTAAGTCCATTTACGTTCCACGAAATTAGTTTCAAATTTAATCCTTTTATATATTTTCTTGCTTAAATTATAACTTCAAATTTAAAATACTTATACTAAATTTTTATCTATTTACCATATTGAATTATAATTTTAACAAATAATTTTAAGGATCTTCATGAAAATCAGCTCAAATATTTTTATATTGAGTTTTGCTCTTTTTATAACCTTGCTTAACTACAAATTTTTTGAATTTGCAATCAATAAAGCAGGTTTTTACGAAAACAAAATTGTTATTTTAACGCTTCCGGTGCTATTTTTTGCACTATTGATAATAGCTTTTAGCTTATTATTCCTACCTTATCTAACTAAACCATTATCAATTTTTATAGGTATTAGCGGAATTGCCGGAGCGTACTTTATGAACACGTACGGCACAATAATAGATAGCGATATGATAAGAAATGCGGTGCAAACGGATGTAAAAGAGGTGAAAGATCTACTAAATTGGGATATAATTTTATGGATTTTAGGCGCCGTTTTCGTCGTGATTATCGTAGTAAAAACGAAAATTATCTATTCTAAGGTTTTGCACGAGATAAAAATCAGATCTATTTTTATAGTAGCGGCTTTAGCCATTTTCGGAGCTTCTTTTGGTATATTTAGCAAAAACTTTATACCATTTTTTAGAAACTATCCGGAAATCAGGTTTTTTACAACTCCGTTTTATCCTATATACTCTATAATTAAATTTACAAAATCACTAACTCCTAAAGCAGAATTTCAAAAAATAGGACTTGACGCAACTCTAAAAGATGATAAAAAAAGATTATTTGTACTTGTAGTAGGAGAAACTGCGAGAGCTGCTAATTACTCGTTAAATAACTATATGAAAAACGATACCAACCCATACTCGAAAGAAAACGGCGTACTTAGCTTCACGAACTTCTACTCATGCGGAACATCTACTGCTATAAGCGTACCTTGTATGTTTTCAAATTTAACAAAAAAAACGTTTTCTCCAAGCAAAGCTAACAATACGGGTAATTTATTAGACGTATTTACTGTAGCAAATATTGATGTAAGCTGGTTTGGTAACAATTCTGGATGGTGCAAAGGAGTCTGCGATAGACTGCAAAACGCTAAAAATTACGGCGGAGAGGGCTTTGATGAAGTCATGCTAAAAGATATAAATTCCAAAATACAAAACGCTTCAAAAAACAGCTTTATAGTAGTTCATCTGCAAGGAAGCCATGGGCCAACTTACTTTAAAAGATATCCAAAAGAGTTTGATAAGTTCAACCCTACTTGCGATACTGCCGTACTAAAAGACTGTACGCATGATGAAATAGTAAATACATATGATAATACTATACTATATACCGATTATGTTATGAATAAAATAATAAATATGCTAAAAGATTCTAAATTTGAGACCGGGCTCCTTTACGTAAGTGATCACGGCGAGAGTTTGGGAGAAAACGGATTATATTTGCACGGTATGCCTTATGCTTTTGCTCCGGATTTTCAAATACATGTTCCTGCCATACTTTGGTTAAACGACAATAAAAAATTAGATGAATTGAGCAGATTAAAAGATGAGAATTTATCACAAGACTATGTTTTTCACTCTATGCTTGGATTTTTTAGTATAGATTCAAACGTGTATGATAACAATCTGGACTTATTTGCTAAGGATATAAAGTGAGAAATCAACCGAAATATAGCTTTTTTAAAAACTCATCATATGCCTTTAGCGGACTTTTTGATATCATATCTAGCGAAAAAAGCTTTAAAATAGAACTAGCCATCATAATTCCTCTACTTATCGTATCTGTTTTTTTAAATTTAACCCTAAGCGAACATCTACTTTTAGCCGCCGTGCTATTTTTGATTCTTGTAGTAGAGTGTATCAACTCATCTATAGAAAGAGCCGTAGACCTTACTACGACAAACTATCATATACTAGCTAAAAAAGCAAAAGACGCTGCAAGTGCGGCTGTGTTTTTAAGTATATGTTTAGCGGGATTAGTATGGATAAGTATAATTTTAAATTTAATATTCTAACAAAACTCTTTAAAAAAATTCTAGGCGAAAAGAAAACGCTTATAATGGAGCTTCTAGTAGAAAATATGGATGAAAAATATCTTGTAAAATATACTATAAAAGAGATTTGCGACGAGCTCGAAGTAAGCAAACCCACAGTTATTCAGACCTTCAAGCTCTTAGAGGAAAAAGGCGTTTTAACAAAGATAAAAAACGGTTTATATAGACTTAATTTATCAGATGAGTTATGATAATTTTACAGCCTATCAAAATAAGTATAACGCCGCCAAGAACTAGAGCTTTGCTTTCTAACATTTCGCCCAAAACTCTGCCCATGTAACTAGCAATAACGCATAAAACAAAACATACCAAGCCTATCACAAAAGCCGCGATAGCTATATTTATCTCTTCAAAACTAAAAGTAATTCCTACGGCAAGCGCATCCAAACTAGTCGCAAAAGCTCCTAACATAAGCATTCTTAAACTTAAATTTAAACTACAATGTACGCTAATCTGTCGACTCTCTTTTATCATTTTTATACCTAAAAATAGCAAAATAGCAAAAGCTACGTAATGATCTATATAAGATATAAACCCAACAAATGCGAGACCCAAAAAATAACCGATAACCGGCATAAAAGCTTGAAATATTCCAAACAAAAAAGACATTTTAAAAATTTGCAAAGCTTTTATGTTCATACACCTTGCGCCGTTTGCCATACTTATAGCCACACTGTCCATTGCTAAAGCGATAGATAAAAAAATCAGCTCCATTATTATCCTTATTTTAAAAAGAGTGTAATTATATCTTAATTTACATTATGCTAGAATTAACGCATTTTTTATTGAAAGAAGATTAAGTTGAAAAAGAGTGTCATAGCTGAGATCTTACTTATTTTTGTAGCGATCTCTTGGGGAATGACGTTTGTACCGGTAGCCGAAGCTATAAAAAGCGTTAATGTTTTTAGCTTTTTGTTTTGGAGATTTTTAATCGCTACTATTTTTATGTTTGTTTTTTGCATCAAAATATGTAAATTTGATAAAAAATCAATTTATTATGGTTTATTTTTAGGATTTTGGTTATTTTGCGGATTTGCTTTTCAGACATATGCGCTCAAATACTCATATAGCTCAACAGTAGCATTTATCACAGGATTAAGCGTCGTTTTAGTACCGTTTTTGATGCTTGTATTTTTTAAGCAAAGTGTGAATAAATTTGCATTTGGAGGAGCTCTTATAGCTTTTATCGGACTATATTTTCTTAGCGGCACGGGAGAATTTGGGCTTGGTAAAGGCGAAATTCTATCCATTATTTGCGCTGTTTGTTATGCTTTGCATATCTCATTTACAGGAGTTTTGGTTAGCAAATGTAATATTTATGCGATGGTAATTTGCGAATTTTTTGCCGTGACGATTTTAAGCTTTTTTGGAGCGATATTGTTTGAGAGTGGTGATACAAATTCATTATTTCAAGGACTTCAAATTAGTTTTGAAACAGAGTTTTTAATGGCACTTATAGTCTGCGCTCTATTTGCTACCGTATTTGCATTTTTCGTACAAAGCTACGCTCAAATTTATACAACTGCTACAAAAACAGCTTTGATATTCACGCTTGAGCCAGTAAGCGCCGGATTAGCCGGTTATTATATCGCAAATGAAATTTTAAGCGTAACGCAGGTACTAGGAGCTACGGCTATACTTTTTGGAGTGCTGTTTAGCGAAATAGGTTCAAATTTAATAAAGCAAGCGACTCTTAAATTTGAAAATTAAATTTGAGTTTTATTTTTTAGCTTAGACTTAAATGTGCAAAATACCTCAACACCAAAAAAGCAGATCGTGGCGACTAAGATAATGCTAGCACCGCTCGTAAGATTATAACTATAACTAAGCCACAAACCAAAAATAGTGAAAAGTGCAGATATAACGCCTGCTAAAATCATCATAATACCTAAATTCGGACTAAACTTTTCAGCGATATAAGGAGGTATAGTAAGAAGAGCTATAACAAGTATAAGTCCAACTACTCTTATAGTGGCTACCACGCAAAGAGACATAAGAGCCGTCATTGCATAGTATAAAAGCGTTGTGTCGACTCCTCTAAGTTTAGCAAACTCGCTATCAAAACTTACTGCGCAAATTTGCCTATAAAGTCCTATACTAAAAGCTATAAAAAGCAGATCTATGAAAGCCATAAACCATAAATCACTGCTAGAAACAGCCAAAATCGATCCAAAAAGATAACTCATAAGATCGCTATTATATCCTGGAGTAATATCTATAAAAATAATACCTATAGCCATACCAAACGCCCATATAGCACCTATTATGCTATCTGTACGATCTCTATTTTTAAGGCTTATAAAAGCTATTAAAAGTCCAAGTGCTATGGCAAAAAAAGTAGCACCCAAAAGTGGACTTAAGCCTAAAAAAAATGCTATTCCTATACCGCCATATGCTCCGTGCGCAACTCCGCCTGCTATAAAAGTCATTTTATTTACAACTATAAGAGAGCCCATAATGCCACACGCCACGCTTACTAATATTCCGGCAAAAAGAGCATTTTGCATAAAACTAAAACTAAAAGCGTCTATCATACATGCTCCTTACAGCCGCACTTCTTTAAAGCTATCTCAACATCACAAAAATGATCGTGAGAGCGACTCAAATGCTCTATAAAACTCTGCTTGTCTCTACCGTCTATGCTATGCAAAAACAGTTCGCGACTAACATAAGCAACCTTACTAGCAAAACTTATAGCCATATTTATATCATGACTTACTATAACTATACCTATACCAGTTGCGTTTATATCTTTAAGTCTAGTATAAATTTCTGCTTGACCCTCTGTGTCTATACTAGCCGTAGGCTCATCTAGCATAAGAATTTTAGCATCGCTGCAAAGTGCTCTTGCTATATAAACTCTTTGTCTCTCTCCGCCGCTTAATTCTCCTATTCCTCTTTTATAAAAATCTTGCATAGAAACTTTTTTAAGTGCATTCATAGCTAATTCTTTATCTTTTTTTGAGTAAAATCCAAATATTTTATTATCCAGTCTACCCATTAAAACAATTTCTAAAACACTCATAGGAAATGCTCTATTTATAGGTATATGCTGAGGAACATACCCTATAAATTTACAGAGCTCTTTTGGGCTTTTACCGTCTATTAATACGCTGCCTTTTAAAGGAGCGATAAGACCTAACATAAGACGCAAAAGACTGCTTTTGCCGCCTCCGTTCGGTCCTATTATGCTAAGAAAATCACTAGAATGATAAACTAAATTTATGTTTTTTAAGATAGTAGAGCCGTCATAACCAAATGTTACGTTTTTTAATTCTACTGTCATAAAACACTAACTCTACTTGAAATAATAAACATATAAACACCAAGAACTATCATTAAAGCAAGAGCTAAAAACTCAAGATAAACTCTAAGATTTTTAAATTTAAATAACGAATCATTCATACTTTTACCAAATACCGCCGCTATAAATATCACGCTAGCCATACCAAGACCTATCATAAAAGCACTTGCCAATCCTATACCAAAACTACCTAAACTAAATGCCAAAACAAAAACAAGCACTGTTCCTGGGCAAGGTACAAGAGCTGCGGCAAAAACAAGCATCCACTCATAAACCGAGCGAGGAAATCCTGAAGAAAAAGAGGCGCAAACACAGCCGCAAGTACCGTTATGTTCATGATTCGAATTTGAATAGTTAAAAATTTTGGTATATATTTTGGATTGATCGCTAATTGTTTTAAATTTAATTTTTTTCGACTTGAAAAATATCTTTAATTTAGTAAAAATCATAAAAATAGCTATTAATATAATTATGACGGCCGAGATTTTTGTCGTGATACTAGCAGCTTCGTTTGTAGCTTTTGTTATAAAAGCATTTATAACAAACATCATAACATAAACCAAAATCAACGCTCCAATAACATGCAAAAAGCCGATTTTTAAGGACAAGTTGATCGCCTTCATATAACTAGCGCGGTTAGCCGCAAAATAGCTAGTAGTAAGAAGTTTTCCATGTCCCGGACCAGCAGCATGTAAAAATCCATAAACAAACGAAACTAGCAAAATAGCAAACACTCCAGAACCGCTGCTATCTTTAATAAGCATCTTTAAATTATCAAGATAATTTGTACTAACTTTTGCTAAAAGATTATATTTTTCTTCATCGATTCTATCTATATCTTTTAAAGAATCCAAAGTAGCGTTTTGCGTAGAGTCGTATTTTGGACTTTCATCCGCATTTGAGGGGTTCGTATTTTTAGGTATTATACTAGCTAAACTAGGCTTATCGGGATTTGTTTTTTTCTCTTTATCAATCTCGTAAAATGCAATATTTAAATTTATATTTGGATTGATGAAAAGTCCACTTTTTGTCTCATATGCACTAGAATCTGCGATTTTGAAGTTAAAATACTCTTGCGTATCAAATATACTTATTCGAATTACTCTACCATCTTTTAAATCCAAATTTAAAGGAAATAAAAATGTAAAAACGAGTCTTCCGTCCTCGATAGCGGTTTTTACCTCATTTGCTTTTAAATTTAGTTTTTTGCTTTTTTCCTCTCCGTCATAATACGAAAAATCCATTAAATAATCTTTAGGCTCCAAATAGTCCAAAAGAGCTTTTTGAATCTCTGATAATTCATCTTCTTCTAGTTTTAAATTTGAGTTTATATCATATGTTTTAAAAGTCAATTCGGTAAAATTCTCAGAAAATATCCATTTGACTTTTGCATCTTTTATTTTATCATCATCTTCGATAAAACTTATCTCAGTATGAGCCGTAGGTGAATAAAGTGAGCAAAGCGCGCATCCAAACGCACTTTGCAATAATAAAATTAAAGTTAAAAAAACTACTTTCATAAACCTTCTTTAAATGCATTTGCCGTATTTTTCATACTTTCTACCCAATCCTCGGCTAAATTATCTATCTCTACAACATTTGCACCGGCTTCTTTAGCTATAAGCTGTGCTGCTTTTTTAGAAAACTGCGGCGCTACAAAGATAACTTTTACGTTCTCTTCTTTGGCTTCTTTTATGATATTTGCCAACTGAGCCGGTTTTGGCTCTTTTCCTTCAGTCTCTATAGCTATTTGATTTAAGCCGTAGCGCTTAGCAAAATACGCCCACGACGGATGGTAAACTATGAAATTTCTATTTTTTACAGAAGCTAGTTGCTCTTTTATATAACTATCTAGCATATCAAGTTCATTTTGAAATTTAGCTAAATTTGCTTCATATAAAGCTTTATTTTTAGGATAATGAGCTATTAAAGCGTAAGCTATATTTTTAGCTTGTATTTTAACAAGAAGAGGATCAACCCAGATATGAGTATCAAAATTCCTGTCTATATGTTCTAACATATCTTCTATGATATCTGCTTTTTTCATATTTGATTTATAAGAAGTAGGCCAATTTTCAAGTTCTAAACTAAGAGTTTTAAAACTATCATCTCCCATATAAATACGAAAATGAGAGATTTTTGCAGGACCGATCTCATGGTCGCTAAACTGAATAAATTTAGGTGCATTACTATTTTTATCTATATTTTCCAACTGATACCTGACACCTTTTTTACCGCTTTTATATGTTAGAATTTCATAACCTTTATAAGCATATTTTCCAGTATTTACACCGTTAGAAGTATAAAAACTTATATTACCGTTGTTTATAACTATACGATTTATACTGCTTTTATAGCCTTTTTCATACTGTTTTTTATACTCGTTGAAATTTTTATCACTATTTGGAGAGCTTGCCTTGGCTTCTAAAACAGGGTCAAGACTACCATCGATCAAATACGGATATACACTATTAAAATCTCCGTTCCAGTCGCTGATATCTCTATCTTTTACATCATTATCATCAAAAATTCCGTAATAACTATCTTTATGTTGTTTAGCGTGATCGTGTTTTTCATGGTCGTGATCTCCATGCTCATGAGCCTCGCTAGTTATAAGCGGAACACCTTTTTGAGTTTTGATTATATCTAAGCTCGGATAGCTTTTAGCAAATCTTGGAAGCCACGTATTTTCGTATTCCATTCCAACGGCAAAAAATATATCGCTTTTTTCTAGATTTTTCATCTGTTCGGGACGCGGCTCATAAATATGAGGATCGGCACCGGCATTTACCATATAATTTACGTCTACACTATCTCCTGCTATTTGCTCAACAAAATACTTCGTAGGTAAAATGCTAGTAGTTACAACTGGTTTTGCATATATAAATGCAGCGCCTATACATAAAACGCAAAGAAATTTGTTCATCTTTTTCCTTTTAAATTTAATATTTTGCAGAGCATTATATCAAATGCAACTTAGTTGCAACTTAACAGTAAATAATTCAAAAATTATATTCTAATATGGCTAAAATTTGACTTATTTTTTATTATATATTTTAAATTTAACTGTTTTTATGATATGATTTTAACCAAAAAAATTAGGTGGTTAAATGAAAGCGACTACTTTTTTACAAAGCCATAATATATCTTCAACTCCGCTTAGAATAGAGTTAGTAAAGATGTTGCAAAACGCAAACAAACCTATAAGTTATGATGAGTTTTTGTCTAAAATCAAAGCAAATAAAACAACAATTTATAGAAATTTAGATCTTCTTTTAAGCAAAAATTTGATCATCAAAAATGAAATAGAGCATAAAAGTTTTTATGAGTTAGCAGATCATGCTAAAGCATATTTTGTATGCGAAACATGCCATGAGATGGAAAAAATCGAAGTTCCAAATTTACCTGGTAAAAATATAAAAAGTGCCGTTATAAAGGGTATTTGCGAAAAATGCAGCTAGTAAGATATTTTAAATTTTCAACAGATAGATTTGATTTTAAGCCTTTTTTTTATAAAATGATACATTTAAAAAAGGTTAGCAATTGCAAAATACGCTAGTAAAAATAGCTCGCCAAAAACATCAGTATAATGAAAGCATTGGCATAATGAAAGTATTGGTATTTTGATGATAAAGTTAATTCTGATTTTAGGAATTATCACGAGTTTGTTTGGACAGATCAGAGATGAGATATTTATGCCTCTTACGCAGCAAAAAGCATATAACAAGCAAAAAGCAGATCTAGGAAAAGAGCTTTTTAGAGATAAAAGACTAAGCAAAGATAAAACTATCTCTTGTGAAACTTGTCATAATCTTGAAATCACCGCAACCGGAACTTCAAATCAAAAACTGTTAAATCCTCCGACTCTGCTGAATTCCTCTTTAAATTTTATATTTTCTAGTAAAGGAGATATAAAAAATCTCAGTGAACAGATAAAAAAATCATTAACTAGCGATAAAGAACTTAACAGTCAAGAGGAATTTATAGTATCTCAAATAAACAAAAATCCTAAATATGAAGCTAAATTTAAAAATCTCTACAAAGACGGCGTGACGTTTGAAAATTCAGTAGATGCTTTAACTGAGTTTATCAAAGCACTTACTACGCCGCTTAGTCGTTTTGATAAATTTTTAGCAGGAGATAAAACCGCACTCAGCGATGACGAACAAAAAGGACTTGATATATTTATAAGATCTGGCTGCGTTAGCTGTCATAACGGAATAAATTTAGGCGGAAATATAATAAGCATTATGAAAAATGAAATGATAAATACAAACGAGATATTAAAAGTGCCAACGCTAAGAAACATCTCTCTTACAAAACCGTATTTTCACGATGGACGCGTAAATGAGCTTAGAGACGCTATCGAAATGATAAGATCAAGGATACACTCGAGAAAACACAACGAGGAAGAGTGCGAACTGATATATAAATTTCTACTTACTTTAGAGGGAAACACTCCGGAGATATTATATGAATAAAAGATATATTACGAATAAAATAATTGTTGTTATGGTTTTGGTGTTATCTCTTTTTTGTGCGTATTTTATATTTCACACTAGTGAAATTATATCAAAAAATAACTTTTGGCTTGACAAAGCATCGGAGATAAAAATATTAAATAACGATATAGATATTCAAATGTCTAAACAACTATCTATGATAAATTACGATGATATGAACGCTAAAATAACAGAGATAAACAGACTTATTCACGAAATAGAGATGTCAAAAGACTTTTCTAAATTTTTCTTTAAGATCAAAAATAAAAAGATATTTATGGGCCTAAAAAAGGCTATAGAAAACAAAAAAATTATCATAGAAAAATACCAAACTCTAAAATCAATATCAAGCAATGATCTTGTATACATAAGTCAAAATATACAATACGCATCAAATTTAAAGTTTGTAAGCAAACTATACTCGTATATAATTCTTAGCAAGTTAGGAACAGAGTTTAACGCAACTATGTTCAATCACGATATAAATATGCAATTAAACAATATAGGAGATACTAAAAGTTTTGATTATTCTCTTTTAAGCGCCATTAAAGATGTAGGAAATAGTATTTTAGCGCTTTCAAATTTATCGTACGATAATATAAATTTAAAAACCACGCAAAAAATAGACGCCTTTTTAAATGCTATAAATAATCATTTCAAATCAAACATCAATGATCTTATGATAAGCGTAGTCGTACTTTTGTTTATTATTATATTATCATCTACTAGAAATATCTATACAAGCGTAAAAAATAGAAAAAATGCAGCCAAAATAAACCAGATGGGAGATATGATAGCAAATAGTCCAAATCAAATTTTAATCATAAATCGAGAAGGCAAAATCATAGATGCAAATCCTGCTTTTGAACAGATAAGTGGATATAAAAAATCAGAAGTTTTAAATAAAACTTTAAGCTTCTTAAATACAAATTTAAAAGGTACAAATATCTATGACGATATACTCCAAAGTAAGCAAATCTGCAGATATAACGAGTTTATAAGCAAGTCAAAAAAAGGACTTTTGATATATGAAAAAATCATAGCCATACCGACTTTAGACGAGTATTCACAAATATCTGGAGCTATCATAGTCAAACAAGATATCACAAAAGAAAGACTTATAGCAAAAGAGCTTGGATTTAAAACTGCAGAGATAAGAAACAGCGCTCTAACAGATAAACTAACAGGTTTAGGAAATCACATAGCGCTTATGGAAAAAATAGATGATAAGAAAAAAGGTATCGTCATCTATATAAATGTAAATCACTTTTCAAATTTAAGATTTTTTTATAAAACATCGACTGTGGATCTTATATTAACTGCGATATCAGAAACGCTTAAACTATGCATAGAAACATATAAAATGAACTCAAGCATATACAGAATACAACTAGATGAGTTTTGTATATGGTATGAAGGAAGCAATATAAATAAAGATGTAAAACATATCTTAGAGTATTTTAAGGTAAAAAATATAGACATAATAACAAGCGAAGGCAGAGAAATATTACCAAATATAAATATCACAATGGGCGTTAGCATGGAGGCAGACACTCCAAATACAAACCGCCTCACTCAGTCTATCTTAGCTCACCATGAAGCGATATCGAACGACCAAAATATAGCATTTTATCAAGATAACAACATAATAGAACAACAATATCATAAAAACCAGCTAATCTCAAGAATGGTACAATACGCACTAAATGAAAATAGAGTTATAGTCGAGTGTCAAGGCATATTTGATATTAGATCAAGCAATAAACCTATATTGTCGTCATATGAAATTCTAATACGCATCATAGATTCCGAAAATAAAATACACTATCCCGGAGAGTTCTTAGGAGTAGCAAAACAAACATCGCTTTATATAGCACTCACAAAACAAGTTATAAGCAAAGCTTTTGATCTATTAGAAACATTTTGCGATAAAAAGTTTTCTATAAATTTATCAAGCATAGACATGGTAAACGAATCTGTTAAAAAGCTATTTATGCAAAAACTTTCTCTTTGCTCACAGCCTAGCCACCTTACTGTAGAAATATTAGAAAGTGAAGGTATAGACGACTATGCATCGATAAATCTATTTATAGAAAGCATAAAAGATCACGGATGTAAACTCTCTATAGATGATTTTGGAAGCGGATACTCAAACTACTATAGAATGCTTGAGCTTGACATCGATTACTTAAAAATAGACGGTTCGATCATCAAAAAACTTCCGTTTGACGAAAATGCAAGAAGCGTCGTACAAACTATAGTAGAGTTTGCAAATAGACAAAAATACGATGTTGTAGCCGAGTTCGTATCATCTAATGAAATTTTAGAACAAGTACTTAGCTACGGTATAAAATACGCTCAAGGCTTTTTACTTGGCAAACCTATTCATCCTAGTAATATAGATTAGCAAGGAGTTTTCGTGCATGATGTTATAAATGGTGCAGTTAAATTTATGGAAGAAGATTTCTTAGAGCATAAAGAGTTATTTGAAAAATTAGGCACAAAACAAACACCTCACACTCTGTTTATCGGATGTTCTGACTCAAGAGTTGTTCCGAATTTGATAACAAATACGCTTCCGGGCGAACTTTTTGTAGTAAGAAATATAGGAAATATCGTACCGCACTACAGAGTAAGTGAAGAGTTCTTAGCAACTACCGCAGCAATAGAATACGCTATAAATGTTTTACATATAAAAAATATAATCGTATGCGGACATAGCAACTGCGGAGGCTGTGCGGCTTTGTACGATAGCGATGAGCAATTAAGCAAAGTTCCTATCGTAAAAAGATGGCTGATGTTGATATCGGATATAAAAGAAGAGGTTTTAAAATACAAAACTCTAAGTCCTGCTAAAAGAGCATGGATAACAGAGAGGTTAAATATCATAAACTCCACTCAAAATCTATTAACTTTTCCTGGAGCTAAGGAAAAAATAGAAAACGCAGAGATCAAAATTTACGGTTGGCACTACATCATAGAAACAGGAGAAGTTTATAATTATGATGAACCTACAAAAACATTTAAATTACTTGAAAAGAGCATAGACTATGATAAAATTTTTAATCAAATTTTTACTGATTTTTAGTATTGGCTTACAGGCAAACGAGTCGTTAACTAGTATAACAGATGAAATATTCACGATAAATCATCAAATTTTAATCATAGACGAGCAGAGCAAAGATAAAAATGCTAGTTTAGGACATGATCTTGACTCGTTAAAATCAAAAAAAGCTGCACTTCTTGAGCAAATTCCTCTTTTTATAACAAGTTATGATAGTGCAAATTTAAATAAAATCAAACGAGAAAGACTAAATTTACAAAAAAAGGCTGAACTTTTATCGGATAATCAAGTTTCTGATAAATTTATAAGAGCAAAACTAAATGCTGAAAACGCGAATTTAGACGAGATATTTTATAGCGCGATATCTAACTTGGCAAACGCGTTTCTAAAATATGCAAAACAAGATGATATAAACTCTATACTAGAAAATACCATAACAAATGTTCAAGTATCGGGATATCAAGATATAAAAGCTCTAAAAGACTCGCTTAGCGACGAATTAAAAGCTGAATTTAACGATAATTTTATAAATTTAGAGATCAAAAGACATAGCTATCAAGAGATTTTGGACTATTTAAAAAGCCATTCAGACTTATTAGCAGGCAACTTTTTGTTTTCGAGTTTAAAATTAAAAGATGTGATAAACTACATAAATAAACTTGTTCCGTTTGATCAAGACACGTTTAATTTCGGTAAATTTTTTCTTATTTTAGTTATTTTTGTATTTTTCATATCTATACGAAGAATGCTTTCAAAGATTGTATTTAGCATATTTACGGCATTTTTATCAAAAGAAAAGAAAATAGCCCACAAAGAGCTACAAGAGCAGTTTATACTAGTTATCAAAAAACCGATTTCCGTCTTTTTAATAGCGTATTCTGTAGATATATGCCTTAGTATATTTTACTACCCGAGTCCAGTTCCTATAAATTTTGCAAACTATTTTACTATAATCTATATAGTTCTTATATCATGGCTAGTTCTTGGTATATTAGATGGATACGGAATGGTTATTTTAAGCAAAATTGCTCAAAAAAGTGGTAGAAAAGAGGTAGTAAATCTTATTATAAAGATCTTATATTTTATAGTAGTTATAATCACGATTTTACTGATTTTAAGTAGGCTTGGATTTGATATAAGTACCCTTATAGCGTCTCTTGGCATAGGAGGACTTGCAGTAGCTCTTGCTACAAAAGATATAATAGCAAACTTTTTTGCTTCCATTATGCTTTTGTTTGACAACTCATTTTCTCAAGGAGATTGGATAGTTTGCGCAGGAGTCGAGGGAACTGTAGTAGAGATAGGACTTAGAAAAACTACTGTTAGAACATTTGATAATGCTTTAGTATTTGTGCCAAACTCAAAAATAATGAGCGAAAACGTAAAAAACTGGAATAGAAGAAAAGTCGGCAGACAGATTAAAATGACTGTAGGTCTTAGCTATTCTTGTTCAAAAAAGAGTATAGAAGCTTGCATAAACGATATAAGAACAATGCTGCTAAACCATCCGGGGATTGCTAAAAGCGGAGTAGATAGCGCGCTAAACTCTAAAGATTTTAGAATGAAATATCGCCAAAATATGATCTCGGTAGATGATTTAGCCGGATATAAAAGCAACCTTTTTGTAGTGCTTGACGAATTTGCAGATAGCTCTATAAATATACTGATTTACTGCTTCAGTAAAACGGTGGTATGGGGAGAATTTTTAGCTACAAAACAAGATGTTATGTTAAAGATTATGGATATAGTAGAAAAATACGATGATGCTAGTTTTGCATTTCCGTCAAATAGCATATACATAGAGCAAATGCCAAAAATTGAATTTGAAAACTTAAATTTGAAAGGGGATAAAAATGCGTGAAGATTTTGAAGAATTAGATGAAGAATTAGATGATGATATGGAAGAGCAAGATCTTGATAAGAACTTTGAAGATGAATTTAACGACGATAAAAAAGATAGTTATAATTATGATGAAAACGACTACTCTTACGATGATGAAGATGAAGAAGAGAGCTACGAGTATTAATGCATTATTTCATATATCCAAACGGCGGGCATTCGCTTATGCTCGCCCATAATTTAGAAATTTTAGGTCATACGTACGAATTCTTAGATGACTTCAAAGCAGGACTTAAAATAGAAGAAAACTTAGACAAAATAAATACCATAGGGGGGGGGTTGGTATTAATAGCTTGTGACACGACTCATCCAAAAAATCTAATTTTAAAAAAACAGCTGATCAAAAAAGTTAAAAGTTTAAATTTGATACCGGTGGATGGATTTAAATGGATAATGAGCGAAATCCTAAGCTATCTAAAAATAGAACATCATAAAACTGCGGCTCTGCTTCATTCTGGTATGAGCGACGGAAAGCATCTTGGCGATATCATAAAATATCTGCAAAATAGCAAAACTTGCTTTGTAGAGATATTTACAGATTATTTCAATTACCAAATACGAAAATCATCTCAAAGCAGTGATGACAAAATACTGCTTATCCCTTTTGAATATCTTAAATTTTTGGATTTCAAAGTAGTAGCGGCAACGGGTAATTTTGAGAAATTTAATAAAAAACTTATGGTACATCCAAAATCTATAAAAATTATGATTCCGCATGGATATACGACTCCGCTTGCACTTTTAAGCTACTACGCAAGAAAAGATATTCACATAGAAGAAGAGATAAAAGAGTATCAAAATATGGCCATAGACTACTTCATAGTTCCTAGTCGTACAAATTATAAACTGTTTTTAGATATGGGTATAGATAAAAATAAACTTGTACCGCTTGGTTACCCGAGTTTGGATTTAAATTTAAAAAATCACAAAGATCTCAAAGCGCAAAAATCGATTCTTATAGCTTTATATAGCACAAAAAGCGTAGATAGTATCGTGCCTGCTTTAAGAGATCTACTAAAAAACGGCTATAAAGTTATATTTAGACCAAAACCAGGACAAGAGGAATTAGACTGCAATCAAAATATTTTAAAAGAGTTTAGTACAAATGAACTTTTTAAATTTGATACAAACACGAGAAAAACATCTCATGCTAAGATAGACGATGAGCTTATAAGTGAAATTTGCTGCTGCGTAAGCGACTACTCAAGCCTTGCTTTTACGCTACCACTTACAAATCTTAGACCATGTATTTTGTATTACCCTGAACATGTATTTGGTAAAAACTTTGGAAAACATCGTATAAATAAAGTAGATTATTCACTTGCAAATAGCGACTTGCACATAGTAGCAAAAAACTCTAACGATATAATAAAAGCTATAAAAAATTTAAATTTAGATGAGTTTAAAACCAAAATAAAAAGCTATAGAGACAATGAGGTTTATAATTTAAGAAGCTCTAGCGAGGCTATAGCAAATTTTATAAGCGAGAAGCTAAACTCCTAAACGGATTTTAGCTTATTTGAGATAAATTTTAAGAGTAGATTTTTTTTAAATTTGAAAGCTTTGAGCTAGCATTTAAAAGAAGCATATCAGATATAACTAGTCTTGCCATAGCATTAGCAACTACGCTGCCTCTTATGCCTATACAAGGATCATGACGACCTCTTAAAGCGCAAGTCACCTCATCGCCGTTTAAATTTATGGTAGGCTGATCTTTAAATATACTTGGAGTCGGCTTAAAATAAGTTTTTATCATTATAGGCTCACCGTTTGAGATTCCGCCTAAGATTCCGCCTGCGTTATTGCTCATAAATCCGTTTTTATCCATAAAATCATTATTTTGACTTCCTAAAATAAAACTAGCTTGGCTTCCTAAACCTATCTCTACTCCTTTTACTCCATTTATACCCATCATAGCAGCCGCGAGTCTAGCATCAAGCTTATCATAAAGCACCTCTCCTAGCCCAGCAGGAACGCCATTTATAATAGTAAGAGTAGCAGCTCCTACGCTATCGTTGCTATTTTTTACATCTAGTATAAGATTTTTTGCGTCCTCTTCTATATCGCTATCAAGCATAAAAATCTCACTTTTACTGGCAAATTCAAAATCAATTTTATTTGATTTGAGTTTTCCTATACTAAAAACTCCACTTTTAATATCTATATCAAACTCTTTTAACATCATAGCTCCAAAAGCTCCTGCGGCTACTCGAACGGCAGTTTCTCTAGCGCTACTTCTGCCTCCGCCTCTATGATCTCGCACTCCAAATTTAGAAAAATACGTAAAATCCGCGTGTCCTGGTCTGAAAAGATCTTTTATACTATCATAATCTTTTGAGTGCTGATTTGAGTTTTTTATTATAAATCCTATAGGTGTTCCTGTACTAAATCCTTCAAAAATACCGCTCAATATCTCTACTTCATCGGCTTCTTTTCTACTTGTAGCGTACTTTCCGCCCGGTTTTCTTTTATCCATCTCGCTTTGCAAAAACTCTTCATCTATAGCTACTCCGGCAGGAAATCCATCCAAAACTCCTCCGATAGCTTTTCCGTGACTCTCCCCAAATGTAGTTAGTCTAAGCTTGCTTCCAAACGTATTCATATATTCATTCCTTGCAAAACTTTCCACGCAGCACTCTGTTCAGCCTCTTTTTTGCTATTTCCAATAGCGCGAGCAAGCTCCTTGTCGTTTAAAAAAACAGCCATTTCAAAACTTTTTTTATGATCCGGTCCGCTTGAACTTACAAGCTCGTACCTAGGCGTAACGCCGAACCTCGCTTGAGTAATCTCTTGTAAAGTCGTTTTATAGTCTTTCCCAAGGCTTTGTAAGTCTATATTATTATACTGAGATTCTAAAAGATTTATAAAAATTTTTTTGACCGCTTCTAAACCGCTTTCTAAATATATAGCTCCCATAAGTGCTTCTAAAGCATCGCTAACTAAGCTTGGCTTATTTCTTCCGTTATTATTATCCTCGGCAGCAGACAGATACAAAAAATCTCCTAATCTTATCTGCGAACTTATACTTGCAAAACTCTTTTCATTTACCAAAGCCGCTCTTAGCTTTGAGAGATTTCCCTCATCCGTATCTTTAAATTTAAAAAATAGATACTCTCCTACTATAAGATCCAAAACAGCATCTCCTAAAAACTCGAGCCGCTCATTATTTACGCTACTTTTTATGCTCTTATGAGTTAGCGCCTCTTTTAGCAACGTTTTATTTTTAAATTTATAACCTAAATGCTCTTCTAATCTATTTAATTTATCCATTTTGTGCCTTTATCGCTTGATTTCTTGCCAATTTATCGCACTCTTCATTTTGCGGATGACCGTTATGTGCTTTTACCCAGTTTGCACTAACTTTGTGAATATTTAGAAGTTCTAGCAACTCCTGCCATAGTTCTACGTTTTTTACATTTTTAAATTTTTTCTTAATCCAACTATCAAGCCATATATTTATAGCGTTTGCTACGTAACTACTATCTGTATAAAGGCTTACTTCGCACGGCTCTTTTAATGCTTTTAAACCTTCTATCACGGCTTGTATCTCCATTTTGTTATTTGTAGTATAAGCAGCTCCGCCGCTAGAGGATTTTTTATACCCTTCATACTCAAGTATATAAGCCCAGCCGCCGGCTCCTGGATTATTTAAACAACTTCCATCGCTAAAAAGGCATATCTTCTTCACTAGTATCCTTTATAACGTGGGTTAAAATTTTTACACTTCCTAATCTCGCGCAGTTTGGACAGCGGTAGAAAAATAACGGATAACTTGTTTTGCACTCGGTACAAAAATAACTAAAACTAAGAGTTGCTCCAAGAAAATTATCGTTTGCGGCCTTTAAAAGAGCTAAATTAAAATCTTTTGGCTTATCATCAGATAGACCCTTAGCGCCTAAAAGCTCTTTAAACTCCGTATTTTCTAAATTTAAAAGATTATCAAGTCTAAAAACTATGTCTATACACTCATCAAGACGCAGCATACTTAGACCGTCTAAAGGCTCATTATGCTTTATAAACTGCTCTAAAACCATTCTTTTTAAAAGTGGAAAATCTTCACTAAGACTTAGAATTTGAGCCACTTTTTCACTAAATTTACTAGTTTTGCTAGTTATGATAAGAGCTTTTATATAGGCAACTTCTGCTTTTGTATCCGCGCCTTGTTCATTTAAAGCGTCTAAAGTTTCAAGACTATTTTCATACATTCTAAGTTTTTCATATGTTACGCCAAGATATCTTAAAGCTTCACTATTTCTAGGACTTAGTTTGAGAGATTCTAAAAACACTTCACTGGCTTTTTTTAAAAATCCAGCTTTTAGATATATTTTTCCTAACGCTACTAATAAAAACTCACGCTGCTTTTTACCGGGTGATTTATCGATAGCAACCAAATACACGCTTATAGCCTTATCAAAATCTCCGCTTTTTGCGAATGTAAGGGCTAAAACGCTAAGCGAGTTTGTATCAACATCAAGTTCAAGAAGCATCTTTTTGTGCTTTTCACTAAGTCCGCTACTATTTTCAAATTTTTTAACAAATTTCTCTATGCTGTGTTTTTCATCTTTGATAGAAAAAATACCCCAAACATAGCTAAGCACGGCTATTAAAAGAAGCGCTCCAAAAAATACAATAAGCCCAAAAATCGGATCTCTATACTCTACAAAAAAGAAGTCCAAATACAAACCTATATATTAAATTTAATGACCATTATAGCAAATTCAAGGTATAATCTCGCTTATGATAGAAGCTAGTAGCATTGAAAATTTAAAAAATATCGTTGATATAGCAGACGTTGTAGGAAGTTATCTGCCTCTTAAACGTTCCGGAAGCGACTTTGTATGCGTATGCCCGTTTCATAATGATAAAAATCCGTCTATGAGAGTAAGTCCTAGCAAAGGTATTTTTCACTGTTTTTCATGCAAAGCCGGCGGAGATAGTATTAAATTTATAATGGATTATGAAAAACTAAGCTATCCTGAAGCTATAGAAAAACTAGCAAATATGTACAACTTCACGCTTAATTACACAGATAACAAAAACGAACATCACTATGATAAAAAAATATTAGAAAATTTAAATTTATATTATAAAAGTATGCTTTATAAAAACCGTGAAGCTATAAACTATTTATATAGTCGCGGTATAAACGATGCTATGATAGAAAAGTGGGAACTTGGCTGGGCTGGAGCGTCTCAAGCAACTATAAATTTACTAGAAAATGAAGAGATAGAACCAAAAGAAGCGCTGTACGTAGGAGCAGTCAAGCAAAACGAAACGGGGCTTTATGCCAGCTTTATAAACCGCATAACTTTTCCTATTTATAATCATCTTGGAAAACTTGTCGGATTTGGCGGTCGCACAATATCAAATAATCCGGCAAAATATGTAAATTCGCCTCAATCTGCTATATTTGATAAATCAAAACTGCTTTACGGATATGATAAAGCCAAAAATCAGATATTTAAAAAAGGCGAAATCATCATTTGCGAAGGATATATGGACTGCATAATGCTGCATCTAGCAGGAATTAGCAACGCTGTAGCCGTGCTTGGAACTGCACTTACCGAAAAACATATTCCTCTTTTGAAGCGTTCTGATATAAAAGTTATTTTAAGTTTTGATAACGATGAAGCCGGCGTAAATGCTGCATTTAAAAGTGCAAAATTGTTAGCTAGCAGCGAGTGCGACGGAAGAGTAGTTCTTATAAGCGGGGGGAAAGATCCGGCTGAGCTTGTAGCTAGCGGTAGAGCAAATGAGTTAAGAAATAGTTTAGAAGGTGGGGTTGAACTTGGAGAGTTTTACATAAGACATCTCATAAAATCCTCAAATCCAAAAACTCCTCTTGAAGTTGCTAAAACTCTTGAAAACGTACAGGAATTCACAAAAGGACTAAAAGAAATAGTGGCAAACTCATACGTGCCGCTGGTATCTTCACTTCTGAGTTTAGCTCCAAATAGCTTTAGTCTTTGTGGCAATGGTTTTAGATATTCACCCAAAAAGCAGATGGCAAAAGAGACCAAAAGTGCAAAAAAAGATCTTTTAGAGCTTGAAATTTTAAAAAATATGCTTTTAAATAAAGATTATTTAGAGGTAGTGAAATCAGATTGCGGAAGCGATATGTTCGTAACTCACAATGAAATTTATAAAGCAGTAACTATCTCTCAAAATCCAAATAATCCACACATAAGAGAGCTAAGCTTAAATGATAATTTTGAAATTTACGATAGTTTAGATAGACTAAAAAAAGCACTAAATATACTAAAAATCAACTTTTGTGATAAAACTATCGTTTTGCTTGCTAGCTCAAACGACAAATCTAAATTTGAAAAAATAGCACAATTACAAAATATAAAAAAGCAATTAAAAGGAATTCAATGAATAAAAAATGTCTGGCACTATTTAGCGGAGGGCTTGATAGTATGCTTGCTATCAAACTTATAAGCTCACAAGGTATTGAAGTGCATGCTTTAAATATCGATATCGGTTTTGGAGGAAACCCGGATAAAGCAGAGCTTATGAGTCGTAGAGCTAAAATGGCTGGAGCTACTTTTGAAGTGATAAATGCAAGAAGCAAATATCTGCAAGAGGTTCTTTTTAATCCTAAATTCGGATATGGAAAACAGTTTAATCCTTGTATTGATTGTCATGGTTTTATGTTTAGAACAGCTATATCTATGCTAGAGGATTACGGCGCGAGCTTTGTTATCAGCGGTGAAGTAGTCGGTCAGCGACCGATGAGCCAAAGAAACGACGCTATGGTGCATGTAAAAAATCTAGCCTTAGATGACAATGATATAATTTTGCGACCGCTTTGCGCGAAACTTTTAAAACCTACTCGTCCTGAGCGCGAGAGTTTAGTAGATAGAGAGCTTTTACTTGATTTTAACGGACGCGGCAGAAGCAGACAACTAGAACTTGCACACAAATTCGGCTTTAGTGATTTTGAAACTCCGGGGGGGAGGATGTCTGTACACGATGGAAGGATTTTCTAATCGCATTAGAGACTTCATTAAATTTGATAAAAATATGAGTGAAGACGATCTTCAAAGTCTGCGCTACGGCCGCCATTTACGACTGCTTGGAGGAGCAAAAATGATAATCGGTCGAGATGAAAAAGACAATGCTTATTTAGAAGCTTTGAATTTAAAAAAGATGGAAAGTATAAAATTTGATGATATCATCGGCGCTCATTCATTCATCAGCAAAAACGCATCAAAAGAGGATTTAGAGTTTGGCGCACGTCTTGCCATCACTTATTGCAAAAGCGAAAAAGACAAAATATATAGAGCAAAAATAGGCGACAAAACGCTCGACGTATCACCATTCGATAATAAAAATATAGCACAAACGTATTTTATAAAGTAAGTTTACTAAGTTTATGTTTAAAAAAGTATATATTGAAATCAGCGATATCTGCTCTTGTAAATGCAGTTTTTGTCCATCTCCTCTTATGAAAACAAGGCGTAAAACAATGAGTCTTGAGCTGTTTGAAAAAGTTTTGTATCAAGTATCACCTTTAACTAAGAGAATTTGTTTGCATATTTTAGGGGATCCTTTAGAAGTAAGCAATTTAAAAGAATATATAAATTTAGTATCCAAATTCAACCTAAAAATCGATCTAGTTACGACTGGGAAAATGATTTGCGATCATGATTTTGATATGCTTTTAAAACCTCCTTTCCATCAAATTTCATTTTCTTTGAGTGCGTTTTTGGATGAAAATAACCATTTTGAAGATGATTATATCGCTAATTTACTTGAATTTTGTGATTTTAGTTTAGCAAATAGGAGCGATACTTTTATAAATTTACGTATTCAAAGCGATTTTTTATTAAGTGATAATGAAAAAATGATTCAAGTTTTAGATAAATTTGAAAAACATTTTAATATAAATTTAAGCGAGCATCTAAAACATATAAAGCTAAATTTTGCTCAAAAAATTTATGAAAAAAACGTAAAAATTCGGCTTGCAAGAAAGGTATTATTAAATTTTAAAACCTCTTTTGAATGGAGAAATGATAATTTAATAAACAGCACTAAAACTTGTTATGCGTTAAAAGATCAACTTGGAATTTTGAGCGATGGGGTGGTTGTACCTTGCTGCATAGATTACTCAGGAGCTATAAATTTAGGTAATATAAAAAGCGAAAGTTTAGCTCAAATTTTAAGATCACAGAGAGTAAAAAATATCAAAAACGGATTTAAGCAAGGTAAAATTGTTGAAAATTATTGCCAAAAATGCGCCTACTTAGTCGGAGTCAGCTAAGCTAGGAATTATAGAATTTTGATATAATTATCGCATCAAATTTAAAGGCGAAATATGCAAATCGATAAACATAATCTTATATTTTTACCTGCTTCGATAGTCATAGCTGCAGTGATTTTGGCTATAGGTTTTAGCACTATCGTAAAAAGCGAACGCAGCGTAAGCGTCAGGGGATTGGCAGAAAAAGAAGTGCTTGCGGACTTAGCAGTATGGCAAATGAGTTTTTCGGTCGGAGATAATGACCTAGTAGAGCTTCAAAAGAAAGTGTTAGAAAAAACGAAAATAGCCGAAAATTTTCTAAATAAACGAGGTTTAAATGCTAGTGATTACACTATTCAGGCGCCTTCTATTATTGATAATTCTATAAATCCTTATATGGATTCTCAAAAAATTCGCTACACATACATAGCCAAAGCCACCTTACTGATACGCACAAATAAAATATCTGAAATAAAACAAGCACAAAGAGAATCTTTGGAGCTAGCTAGTGACAATATCGCCATCAGTCAAGACTATGAAAACAGAATTGCATTTGAATTTACAAAACTAAATGATATCAAACCGCAAATGATAGCCGAAGCGACAAAAAACGCTAAACTAGCAGCCGAGCAATTTGCGACTCTCTCAGGAAGCGAAGTCGGCAAAATAAAAAAGGCGACTCAAGGGCTTTTTAGTATCGAAAATGCGGCCGTAGGATTAGAGGAGAAGAAAAATATCAGAGTTGTAACTCAAGTTGAGTATTTGCTAAAATAAGAGATAATATTAAGAGTAAATTAAACTTTACTCTTTTTAGATATATGAAGTTATTTAGTATAGTAACGCACACTGCACCAGCGTTGATAATCGTTTTAACTTACTTTGCATAAAGCATAAATTTATATTCATCTTTGTTTTACACTAGCCAAAACTCCAGAGACTATGGCTAGCATAAGCGAGATAAGATAAACCCTAATACCTCTTCGCCAAACATCAAAACCACAAAAAATGCCGACAAAGTGAGTATGCTTGAGTAAAAAAGATACTGATAATCTAAGCTAGTCCGGGCAAATTTATCAAATACCAGTATCAAAGACCAAAGCAGTATGCAAAAAGCTAAGTAAATACTAGCTTATAAGTTTATTCATTATCTAAAATGATTCTAAATTTAGATAAATAGCGAAAATATCACGCCAAATACGATTAGCGTGATATTGAAAAATATAAAAGTCGGTACGCAAGTATCGTAGATGTGGCTATGCTTACCGTCGCTATTTAATCCTGAAGTCGGTCCTAAAGTACTATCACTAGCAGGACTTCCGGCGTCTCCCACGGCCGCGGCGATACCGACTAAAAGTATAGTCGCAGAAACGCTAAATCCAAGGCTCACGCAAAGTGGCACGTAAATCGCGGCTATGATAGGAATAGTTCCAAAACTAGTTCCGATACCCATAGTTACAAGTAGTCCGATAACTAGCATAATGATAGCTCCGCCAAGCTTACCGCCGCTTATAGAACTTGCAAAATTTATAAGCTCATTTATACCGCCGGTTTCTCTGATAACAGAACCAAATCCCGCAGCTACAAGCATGATAAAAGCGATAAAAGCCATCATAGCAAGACCTTGCTCCATAACTTTATCCATCTTTTTATACTCGATACCACCAAAGATTATCATAACTATAAGCCCCAAAAGAGCTCCTAAAGGAAGAGAGCTACTCCAAATTTGGACACCAAAAGCTATCACGGCGCCGCCAAGCACGACACACTCTTTTTGCCCCATACAAAGATCTTTTTTATCCGATACTTTTATCTCTTTACTTTCTAAAGCGCTTTGCGTATAATCTCTAGGTTTTCTATAATAAAACAGCGCCAAAACTAAACCGATGAGCATAGCTACGCCGCCTATCCACATAACGCTACTTATATCGCCTATCTCTACGTTCATACCGTTACTATTTAACTCTTTTTTAAGAATGGTATGGAACAAAAGACCAAAACCGACTGAAATGCTTACATAAGGAGCTTTTAATCCAAAAGTAAGTGCGCACGCCACAGCTCGTCTGTCTATCTTAAGCTTATTCATCAAAGCAAGTAACGGTGGTATCAAAATAGGTATAAAAGCTATATGAACAGGTATGAGATTTTGAGAAAAACATGCTATAAAAGCTATGCTCAAAGAAAACCAAAAAACCTTTTTACTTATAAATTTACTAACGTAATGTATCAAAATAGGAGTTAAATTCGTCATACTGATAGCCGCCGCAAGCGCTCCAAGAAGTATGTAGCTAAGTGCGGTTTCTAAGTTGCCTTGCATTCCTGTTATGAGTAAATTCGTAGTCTCTACCAAACCTTTTCCGGCTAGCATTCCAGCAGCTAAAGCCGAGATAAGTATGGCTAAAAAAACGTTAAAGCGCAGTAAGCACAAAACGCACATAAGCAAAACGCTAAGCACCACGGGATTTGTAAGCAACATAATCTACCTTTGAAATTTAATAAGCTAGTATTATACAAACGTATAGCTTAAATTTAGAAAATATTAATATAATTTAATTTAATTTTAATTTGAAATAGAACTATTTGACAAACTATCAGCGTATAAATCATTTTTAAAATTTGATTTATCTAAATTTTCAATCAGCTTTTTGGTTCTGATGTCTCTGCCATCAGGATTTGCATGAAACCATGTATCTAACATATATTTTCTATCTGGCAGATAACTATCGTTAAAATCACCTATAAACTCGAAGCCGTTTGAAGTTATGTAGTTTTTCAGCTCTATTAAAAACTTTTTGAACTCAACTCCCTTTTCACCGCTAAAATCATAACAACTCTCACCTATAACAGTAGGATAAGTAAATATAAACTTTACGCCTTTTTCTTTTTCTATCTTTTTCATTAGTTTTATGTTTTCTTTAAATGCTTCACTTATAGCTGCCCTACCACCAGTAATCTCTTTTGTAAATATATACTCATCGCAAGGAACTTTCATATCATCTTTTTGGGGAAGCTGACCTTTATATAAGTAATCCCCTCTATGCTCTTTTAAAGTAGCTTTTAAATCAAACTCTTTTGGAAGTTTATCTCTAAAAAGTTTTTTTAAATTTGACGCTGCTTTTTTAACTCCGGTTATAAACACGTAAGAAGCTGGAGTTTGAAGCATCACTTTGAGTTTTTCATTAAATGGTAAATTATCAAAATAGAAGTAAATTTCAGATAAAAGATGTTTATAAAATACAGTGGGAGCAACATCGTTCATATAGTACCTGTACTCCAAAGGATATATCACAACATCTCCTTTATGTGCAAATTTATATGTTCTATAAAGTCTGATTTTGAGCGGATATCCGGCGTAATCTCCTAAATTTAAAGTAAGTTTGCCAAAATGATCTTCTATCATTTTGGCGTTGATTCCATGAAATGAATTTGACCCGCTTTCTACTATAATACGATTTTCATTTATGGTATGAGTAAGAAGGAAATTTTTTACTGAACGAGAATCTAAGGAGCCAATTTTACCCAAAGCTATAAAAAATAGCACGTATAATACGGAAACACCGACTATAAAAGCAGCTAATTTTAATAAAAAATTTCTATAATATTTCATAAAATTCCCTAAAAATTAAAATATAAAAATTGTGATTCTTGAACGCTTCTAGTAGCAAAAAACGCACACACAAATAAAAACACAACAAAAATCGCCGTCTTATATCCGAATTTAGAGTTTGCGACCATCTCATTTGAGTTTTTAAACAATACGCAAATTATAAAAGCTAAAGCAGTAACTATAAAGATACTAAGGCTAGCAGCTATTTTATGAGTAACATTTTCCATAAAACCAAATGCTTCATTTATCACAATTATAAAGCCGCTATTTGGGGCTATAGAGTTTATATTAAACATTCCTTTTAATACCTTAAAAGCAGACTCCATATCTTTAGCTCTAAAAAATACCCATGTAATATTTATAAAATTAAAGGTGATAATCCACGCCAAAATCCTATGCAAAGGTTTAAAATGAGAACTATAAAAACGATGAGTCATAAGAGCTGTTCCGTGAAGAGCTCCCCATATAATAAATGTCCAACCGGCGCCATGCCATAATCCACCAAGTAAAAATACGATAAAAATATTTATATACGCCCTGCTCTCTCCAAGCCTATTTCCACCAAGAGGAATATAAATATAATCGCGTAAAAACCTTGAGAGAGTCATATGCCATCTACGCCAAAACTCTTGAATACTAAGTGATTTATAAGGAGAGTTAAAATTTAGAGGTAAAACTATATTAAACATATATGAGATACCTATTGCCATATCAGTATATCCGCTAAAATCAAAATATAGCTGAAAAGTATAACTCAAACTTGTTATCCACGCTTCACTCATACTAAGCATAGCAACACTATCAAATCCATAATTTGCAAATTTAGCAAAAAAATCGGCTATCACGACCTTTTTAAACAATCCAATAGCAAATAAAAATATACCTATACTGATATTTTTATAATGTATTTTTTTACGCCTTAAATTTGCAAATTGCGGCATCATTTCAGCGTGATGTATGATAGGACCTGCTAAAAGATGCGGAAAATACGTTACAAATAAAGCGTATTTGAGATAATTCGTCTCTTTAACATTACCGCTGAAACAATCCACTAAAAACGCAATTTGAGTAAATGTAAAAAAGCTGATACCAAGCGGTAAAATGATATGATGCAAAGGAATATTCGAGCTAAACATACCGTTAAAATTTTCTATAAAAAAGTCCGTATATTTGTAATATCCGAGCAAGGCTAGATTACACAATATACTAAACCACAAAAATATCTTTTTAAATTTAAACTCTTTACAAAGATGATTTCCTGTAAAAAAGTTAAATGTGATAGACATCAAAATAAGCGGCACATAGATAAAATTCCAATATCCATAAAAAACCAAAGATGCCGCTGTTAATATAAAAATGCTAGCCTTCATCAGCCTAAATTTAGATAGTAAAAAATATAAAAAAAACGTGATAGGTAAAAATACAAATATAAATTCAAACGAGTTAAAAAGCATAAGTATCCTTGAAAAACAACTTAAATATCTATGATTTTACTTTAAATTTATTTAAAGTTGAATAAATTGTAATTTTTAAACATTTTAAACTAAATTTTGATAAAATGGAGCAAATTTAAAAATAAAGGCAAAACTCATGCGAAGTGATATCATAAAAGACGGCTACACAAGGACTCCGCATCGCTCACTTCTAAGAGCGACCGGACTTAAAGACGACGACTTTAAAAAACCGTTTATTGGCGTAGCAAATAGCTTTATAGAGATAATCCCCGGTCATTTTTTCCTAAATAAATACTCTGAAATTTTAAAAGACGAAATCCGCAAAAACGGCTGCGTACCGTTTGAGTTCAACACTATCGGCGTTGATGATGGTATCGCTATGGGGCACGAGGGTATGCTTTATTCACTTCCAAGCCGCGAGATCATCGCAAACTCTGTTGAAACAGTGATGAACGCTCACGCTCTTGATGCGCTTGTTTGCATACCTAACTGCGACAAGATCGTCCCTGGAATGCTTATGGGTGCACTTAGGGTAAATGTGCCAACTATATTCGTAAGCGGCGGTCCTATGGCTGCTGGAGTCGGAGCCAAAGGAGAAGCTTTGGATCTAAACTCTGCTTTTGAAGCGGTCGGAGCTTATGAAACAAAACAGATAGACGAAAAAGAGCTTAAATTTATCGAGTGCAACGCCTGTCCAAGTGGCGGAAGCTGTTCAGGAATGTTTACCGCAAACTCGATGAATACACTTTGCGAAGCTATGGGCGTAGCTCTGGAGGGAAACGGTACCGTACTTGCGCTTACCCCTGAACGTGAAGAACTCATAAGAAAAGCTGCACGTAGGATCTGCGAGATCGCACTTGATGAGCGCTATCAGATCAGAAATATAATCAATGAAAAAACTATCAAAAACGCTATGGTAGTGGATATGGCGATGGGCGGAAGCTCAAATACTATACTTCATATGCTTGCCATCAGTCGAGAAGCCGGATATCCGTTAGATATCGCTAGTCTAAATGACATAAGTCGCTCGGTACCGCACATAACTAAAATAGCTCCGAGTCTGCCTAGTGTGCATATGCAAGACGTCGCCAAAGCCGGCGGACTAAGCGCGGTTATAAACGAGATAGCTAAATTCAATAGTGATTTATTAAGTTTAGACGCTCTTACCGTGAGCGGCGAGAGCTTAGGAGATAGAGTAAAAAATGCTGAAATTTTAGATGAAAGCGTGATCCATACCGTGCAAAATGCTTACTCAAAAGTGGGCGGACTAGCTATTTTATTTGGAAATTTAGCCGAGCAAGGATGCGTGATAAAGGCCGCCGGTATCATCGGTAGCAGACAATTTAGCGGAAAAGCGGTCTGCTTTAACTCTCAAGATGAAGCTATAAAAGGCATATCAAAGGGAAAAGTACAAAAAGGCGACGTCGTAGTTTTAAGATACGAAGGACCAAAAGGAGGCCCCGGAATGCAAGAAATGTTAAGCCCGACTAGCCTTATAGTAGGACGTGGACTTGGAGCGGACGTAGCTCTTATAACCGATGGGCGTTTTAGCGGAGCGACTCGCGGCCTAAGCATAGGGCACGTAAGCCCTGAAGCTGCTGAGGGCGGTATGATAGGTCTTTTAAAAGACGGTGACATCATAGATATCGACGTAGATAAATTTAGCATAAACGTACGTTTAAGCGACACTGAGATAGAAGCGAGACGCAAAGAGTGGAAATACGCTGGAAAACCAGTAAATAGCCGCTGGTTAAGACAATACCAAAAACTAGTCACAAACGCGAGCAATGGCGCGATTTTGGAAGCATAAATTTATAAAAGGCGGAAAAATCGCCTTTTATGCTCATCTTAAAACTTAATCTTTAAAAATATATAATCAATTTTTCTATATAAATCTTAAAAAAATCAAAATATCAATTTTCAATATCCGTAAAATATATAAATAAGAAAATAAAAAATATTTACATTAATAAAGTATTCTTATGCTTAAATTATATATTTATTATATTTTTAACTAAAAAGATAATAAATATATACTAGGAACAAATATGAACAAACTAAAAAAATACGTCGCTTCAACAGTGATTTTTGCTGCATTTTTATTGATATTTAACGGTTGTGTAAATTTAAATAACAAACACGAGAACGAGCTGTTAATTCTTCACACAAATGATCACCACGGCGCTCTTTTGCCATATGAAACTAAAGACGGTACGCTAATTGGCGGTGTAGCTTTGCAAGCTAACTTAGTAAAGCAGATGAGAAACGAATATAAAAATGCGCTTTTACTTGACGCAGGAGATGTAAATACCGGCTCATCGCTTTCAAATATATTTGATGCAAAACCGGATATTTTAGCTTTTAATGCTCTAAAATACGACGCCGCTACTCTTGGAAATCACGAATTTGACGGTACATATGAAAAATTAAAAATGCAAATGGAGCTTTCGAATTTCCCTTGGCTTAGCGCAAATGTTAAATTTGAAAATAATTATATCGCAAAACCATATATTATCAAAGATTTTAATGGATTTAAAGTCGCCATAATGGGGCTTACTACGAGTACGACAAAGTATATAACTATTCCGGCAAAATTTGATGGCGCAAATGGAGAAAAGATCGAATTTCTACCAGAAATCCATGCCGCAAAAGAAACATTGGATGAAATAAAAAATACAAACCCCGATTTTGTAATCGCTTTAGTACATCTTGGAGATATTAAAGGTGATCCCGTGCATATAACGTCGGTTGATCTAGCTAATAATACACATGGTATAGATCTTATAATAGACGGGCATTCGCACTCGGTATTTCAAAAACCTTTGGTAATAAATGGCGTACCCATAGTGAGCGCAGGAAGCAATAACCGCTATATAGGAAAAGCTGTTTTAAATTTAAAAGATAAAAAGATAAAGTGGAATTTAGTTGAACTAACTAGCAAAGATTTTGATTTAGACGATGAAATGAACGGAATTTTAGAGCCGTTTATACGGATTCACGACGAGGCTTTAAATAGTAAAATCATAACGTTAAAAGAGCCGTTACTGTTTGAAAATAACGAGATCAGATTCAAGCAGCTGCCCATAGGAAGGCACGTAACCGACTCTATGATAAATTTGCTTTTTAAATTTGGTATAAAAGCGGACTTTGGTATCATAAACTCAGGAGCTATAAGATCTGGTATAAATGCCGGAGACGTAAGTAAAAAAGATATTTTGATCTCTATGCCTTTTCCAAATACGATATCTGCAGTAAGCCTAAAAGGTGATGAAGTGATGGAATTATTTAATTATATAATCAATATAAAACCGGGATTCGGAGGATTTGCTCAAATATCAAAAGACGTTAGTTTTACTATAGATAGTTCAAATAAAACTATTTTAAATTTAAAAATTAAAAATGAGCCTATAAATCCATCTAAACTTTATACTATAGCGGTTACTGATTTTTTAGCTAACGGAGGAGACGGTTATGCTATTTTAAAAAAAGGGATAAATAAATTTGACTCATCGGTGACTTTAAATGAAGCGTTTATAGAGTATTTAAAACTTCTTGAAGGTAAAATTTAAATTATATAGTCGCCATAAATTTATAAAAATAAATTTTAAATTCGATGTTATATAATTTGCTAACGCACTAAAGCAATAAAACTAAATTTATCAGATAGTAAAAAAACTTTTGATATAATCGCTTTAGAAAAGGAATGATAATGAGCAAATTGAATCAAACAAAATACATTTTTGTAACAGGCGGAGTGCTCTCTAGTCTTGGAAAAGGCATAGCAGCTGCTAGTATCGCCACTTTGCTTAAAAATGTAGGATTAAAAGTAAGTATTTTAAAAGCAGATCCGTATATAAATGTAGATCCAGGCACCATGAGTCCGCTTGAGCACGGTGAAGTTTTCGTAACCGATGATGGTGCTGAAACTGACCTTGATCTTGGACATTATGAAAGATTTTTAGATGAAAATTTAACGCAAAATAACAACTTCACTACAGGTAGAGTTTATAGCTCGGTAATAGAAAAAGAGAGACGCGGCGACTATCTTGGTAAAACAATTCAAGTTATACCTCATATCGTAGGCGAAATAGTAGAACGAATCAAAAAAGCCGGAGTTGGCAAAGATATATTGATAGTAGAAATCGGCGGCACCGTAGGTGATATAGAGGGGCTTCCTTTCTTAGAAGCGATAAGAGCCTTAAGAAGCGAAGTAGGACGAAAAAACGGTATGTTTATTCATTTAACTTTAGTACCGTATATAAAAGTTGCCGGTGAATTAAAAACTAAACCGACTCAGCATAGCGTCGGAGAACTGCGCCGCATAGGAATAAGTCCAGATATGATAATATGCCGCTCAGAAATTCCTATAAATCGCGAATTAAAAGATAAGATAGCTTCTAGCTGTGGCGTTGAGAGAAACTCAGTTATAGAAAGCCCAGATTTACAAAGCATATATCAAGTTCCGCTTAGTTTTTTAAAACAAGATATACTTGAGCCTATAGCTGACGTGTTAGATCTTGGTGATCTAAGACCAAATATGCAAAATTGGGATAATCTAGTAAAAAGAGTTATAGCTCCGAGCGATAGCGTAACAATTGCATTTGTAGGAAAATATATTGATTTAAAAGAGAGCTATAAAAGTTTAACAGAAAGCATCATTCACGCTGGAGCAAATCTCGATGCAAGAGTACATTTAAAATGGTGCGATAGTGAAAAAATAGATGAAAATAGCGCATCTGAAACATTAAAAGACGTAGATGGAATACTTGTAGCAGGAGGTTTTGGTTCACGCGGTATAGAAGGCAAAATGCAAGCCATAAAATACGCTAGAGAAAATAAAATACCATATCTTGGAATTTGCCTTGGTATGCAGCTTAGTTTGATCGAATTTGCTAGAAATATTTTAAATTTAGAAGATGCGAATTCGATTGAATTTCAAGAAAACTGCAAAAATCCTATAATATATCTTATAGATTCATTTATAGATGCAAACGGTAAAAAACAGTTACGTACCCACAAAAGTCCGCTTGGAGGCACTATGAGACTTGGAAGCTATAAATGCAATATACTTCCAAACTCTCTTTTAAGTAGAATTTATAATGGAGCAAAACAGATAAAAGAGCGACACCGACACAGGTACGAAGCAAATCCAAAATACAGAGAAGCATTTGAAAAAAATGGTCTTATAGTTAGTGGAGAGAGCGAAGGCCTTATAGAAGCAGTCGAACTACAAGATCATCCGTTTTTTCTAGGTGTGCAGTTTCACCCTGAATTTACTTCACGTCTAACAAAACCGAATCCTACTATTTTAGGCTTTATAAAAGCCGGTATAGACAATAAAAAATGTTAGATAAAACCGAGATCAGGAATCTGCTTAATAAAAGGTTTAGTAACGACTTACATAAAAAACTTTCAGAGATTCCTTTGCCTTGCGAACTCAAAGATACTTATAAAGCTGCAGAGCGTATCAAAACTGCGATACAAAACAATGAGCTTATAGCTATAGTTGGAGATTATGATGTAGATGGAGTTGTTAGTACTGCTATAATGGCTGAGTTTTTAACAGATATGAGTACGGATTTTATAATACGAATTCCAAATAGATTCAAAGACGGTTACGGTCTTAACTCAGATATAGTTAATGAACTTGAAAGCGTTGCACTCATAATAACAGTAGATAACGGTATAAGTGCAAATGAAGCAGCTGATCTATGCGCCAAAAAAGGTATAGATCTTATCATCACAGATCATCATATGCCTCCGCAAATTTTGCCTCAAGCCTACGCGATAATAAATCCAAAACAGCCAGAATGCACATTTCCAAATATTGAAATTTGCGGTGCTCAAGTAGCATGGTATCTTGTTGGAGCGTTAAAAGAGGTTTGCAGTCTAAAAAATTACGATATGGGCAAATTCATTGATCTTTTAGCGCTAGCAATTATCGCTGATATGATGGAGTTGAGAGATTTAAATAGGATACTAGTTAGACTTGGTATAACTCGAATTAACTCTAGTAAAAGAGCATGTTTTGAAGCTATAAAATGTTTTTACGGAAAAGATAAATTTGAATTTGACGATATAAGCTTTCTTATAGCTCCACTTATAAACTCGGCCGGAAGAATGGATGATGCAAGCGTGTCTTTTAAATTTTTAAGAAGTAAAACTATAGATGAAGCAAACAGATATCTTGATATGATAACCTGTTTTAATAATTCAAGAAAAGAGCAAGAAAAAGCATTATTCGAATCGTCTATAAAAGATGTAAACGATAACGAAGATATCATAGTTACTTGGGGAAATGAGTGGCACGAGGGCGTAATAGGAATAGTTGCTAGCAGACTTGCAAAAAGATATAAAAAGCCCGCAATTGTATTTAGCATTGATGGCTGCAGAGCAAAAGGAAGTGCTAGAAGCGTAGGTAAATTTGATATATTGGCCCTTATAGCATCACAAGAAAAACTTCTTTGCGGATTTGGCGGACATAAAGGCGCGGCTGGATTAGTTATAGAAACTAACAATCTAGACGAGTTTAAACATGCCGTAAATAACTCCTGCTTTTTACAAGATTTATATGATTTTAGTGGAAGCGACGAGGTTTTAGGCGAAATTGATCACAATGCGATTGATTATGAGCTTTTGGAGATTTTAGAGTATTTTGAACCATACGGTCAAAGAAATCCAAGACCGTTATTTGAGCTAAAAAGTGCAAAAGTAAAAAATACCAAATTTATAGGCAAAGAAGAAAATCATCTAAAACTAATACTTCAAAAAGGCGGCAAATCGTATGAAGCAATATTTTTTAACTACGACTATACGCCTCATGTCGGAGATAATATAGATCTTTTAGTCTCCGTATCAAAAAACTCATTTAGAGGTCTTATCACGCCTCAACTTTTAATAAAAGAGATATATGAACTAAAGAATCAGGAGAAATAAATGAAAATAAATTTAAACTTTGTAAAACACGAATCATTCGGCGGTGTTTTACTTATCATCGCTACTATTTTAGCACTTTTATTTCAAAATGGGTTTTTAAACCATTTTTATACCGAAATTTTAAGAGCTGAATTTACGGTCGGTTTTAGGGATTTTAATCTATCAAAACCACTGATTTTATGGGTAAATGATGGATTGATGGCGATATTTTTCTTTGTTGTGGGACTTGAATTAAAAAGAGAAATATTGCAAGGCGAACTTTCAAAACCATCTCAAATAGCTCTACCTACGATAGGCGCACTTGGCGGAGTGATACTACCGGCCGTTATATTTTGGGCATTTAATCACGGAAATGATTTTGCTATTAGAGGCTGGGCTATACCTACTGCGACCGATATAGCTTTTGCGCTAGGAGTTTTGATGCTTCTTGGTAAAAGAATACCATCAAGTCTTAAAATATTTTTACTTACTTTAGCCATCATAGATGACCTATGCGCTATTGTTATAATAGCTATATTTTATACGACTAAACTATCTTTTATCTCTTTTGTTATAGCCGGGATCTGTTTGTTTGCGCTTTGGGTATTAAACAAATTTAAAGTATCAAAAAAATCAGCATACATATTAGTTACTTTGATACTTTGGGTAAGCGTACTAAAAAGCGGAGTCCACGCTACCATTGCAGGGGTCGTGGCAGCATTTTTTATACCTATGAGAGACGATAGTGGAAAAAGTCTGCTAGTAGAGCTTGAACATGATCTTCAAGGAATAACCAGCTATTTCATACTTCCAGTTTTTGCTTTTGTAAATGCGGGCGTAAGTCTTGCCGGAGTACAGATAAATCAACTTTTAAATTCAGTAGGAATGGGAATATTCTTTGGATTACTTATAGGCAAACAAGTAGGAGTTTTTCTGTTTAGCTATATTTTTATAAAGCTAGGCTTTGCTAAACTTCCTGAAGGTTCGTCTTGGACGCAATTTTATGGAGTGTGTATACTAACTGGTATAGGATTTACTATGAGTTTGTTTGTAAATTCATTAGCATATCATGATAGCAACGAGTTCTTCCACGCAGATAAACTAGGTATTTTATTAGCTTCATTTACCGCAGGAGTTATAGGATATATATATCTGCTTGTATTTTCAAAAGTAGCAAAAAACCATCGCAAAGACAATGAATCTTAAAAATAAAAATCTAATTCTAAGCGCTATAACTTTACTATCGGTATTTTATAGCGCTCTAAATTTAGCCGTTCTTGCGTTTATAAATAGATATTTGTTAAATATAACAAGCGGCGAATACGGTTTAATCTTATATTTTATCATTTTACTTTTACTATTTTTTATAGCATCTTTGGCTTTTAGATATACCATATCTTTAGCTAGTCAAAACTATATTTATGATATGCGATTAAGCATAATAAAGCGTATTTTAGATACTGATTACCACCATACAAGGCAAATCGGCAGAGCTAAACTCATAGCTCTGCTTTCAAGCGATATAGCAAGCATAACAAATGGATTTGTACGCATACCTGAGATTTTGCAAGGAGGTCTTGTTGCGATTGTATCGTTTTTTTATATTTTATATCTATCCCCTATTTTAGCTTTTAGTGTTTTTATATGGCTGGGATTTGGGGCTATCTTGTGTTTGTATTTTATCAAAAAACTATATAATCTTTTTAAGCAGCATAGAAAAAATGAGGATAGACTCTACAAAAATTATGAAACATCTATAGACGCTCATAAAGAATTTAGTCTAAATTTAAAAAGAGCGGCGGATTTTTTTAATCTCAAATTTAGATTAAATGTACAAGATATGAGAAAAAATATGCTAAGCATAGATTTTTACCAATCGCTAGTAAGTAACTGGGTAAGTATGATGACGCTAGGAGCTGTTGGGTTGGTTATTTATCTCAGTCTTGGATTTGAACTGCTTGATATGGCCGGAGCCGTAACTATATCTATCACTATACTATTTTTAAGAGCTCCGCTTATGATGGTGCTTTTTGCCTATCCATCGATAATAAAATCAAAAGTTGCCGCTCAAAAGATAAAATCTTTAGAGTTAGCCGCGTATAAAGAGGAATTTGATACATATAAGAGTTTTGATAACTGGCAAAGAATCGAACTTAGAAATATTAGTTTTAGTTATGAAAACAAGCTTATATTGGATAATATAAATATGAGATTAGATAGAGGCGAATGTCTGTTTTTAATAGGAGAAAACGGCAGCGGAAAATCAACTTTATTTCTTATTTTAGCGGGACTTTTGAAGCCCAGTAGCGGTGAAATTTATATCGATGACGTAAAAATAGACAGCTCAAACATTCAAATTTATAAAAATACTATAAGCGCGGTATTTAGTGAATTTTATCTATTTAGCGATATAGAAAATGATGCTAAAAAATGGTTTGAACTACTTGAGTTTAGAGCTCCAAACGACTCTCAAATAGATCCTCAAAATCTCTCTCAAGGTCAAAAAAAGAAATTAGCTCTGATAAATGCGCTATTAGAAAATAGAAATATTTTGCTACTTGATGAGTGGGCAGCAGATCAAGATCCACACTTTAGAGCAAAGTTTTATACTGAAATTTTAAAGCTATTTAAACAGCAAAAAATTACCGTTTTTGCTATAAGTCATGATGATAGATATTTCAAATACGCAGATAGAATATACGAACTAATAGATAGAAAACTTATAAATTATTTATCATAACTTATAATTTTTAAATTTAATATTTATAAAGTTTTAAGAAAATTTATGTTAAATTTTGGTATTTAATATCAATATTAATTTTAAAAAAGGAGAATAAATGGATGCGAAACGAAAAGCAATAGAGCATATGAACAGCGAGCATATGGATACGCTTATAATGCTTTGCAAACACTTTGGGGCGGTACAAAATCCTACAAACGTAAGGCTTGATTCTATAGACGAAGACGGTATGGATATAGCGTGTGATCAACTTTTAGTACGAGTTGCGTTTCTAAAAAAAGCCGAACAAAACGGCGAAGGATTTAAAACAGCGATAATAGATCTTATGAGTAGTCTTGATATAAAAGAAGGTATTGCTGCGGTTTCAAAAGATATGATAGATTTCATAGATAGCTTTAACAGCGTTCTTATCTCGAGCCTAAACGGCGATCACTGCGTCTGTTCGTATGCTCCAGTAGTGAGAGATAATAATGATTTTTATATACTTATATCTGAAGTTAGCGAACATTTCAAATCCATAAAAGAAAATAGCAACAAAATATCAATTATGTTTTTAGAAGATGAGAGCAAAGCTAAAACTGTTTTTGCTAGAAAAAGAGCAAGTTTTAGATCTAAAGCGATATTTTTAGATGATAAAAAAGAGAGTCTGTTTTCTAAATTTGAAAGTAAATTTAAAAGCGAATCGGCTATAAAAATGATAAAAAATATGTCTGATTTTCACATAATTAAGATAGAAATTAACAAAGGAAGATTTGTAAAAGGTTTTGGAGCTGCGTATGATACGGATGGTTTTGAAATTATCCAAAGAGCGCATGGTGCAAATCCTCACAACAATAAGAGGTAATGAAAAATGTCAAACCAAAAGAGACCGGCAAGCTATTTATGTCTTATTTTTCTTTGTTAATCACTGTTTTATGGGTGATATTAGAAAAGCCGGTCTGTTTGATGAGGGCAAAAAACTCTAATCTCAAATTTGATGCTAAATTTGATAAATTTACCAAATACATAATCTTCCAAAAACAAAAGTATAAATTATAACGATAAAGCCTATCTTAATTACATATTGAGCAAGTAAATATTAATAACATAAAACTGAATATCAAACTAAATTAAAGGAGTTCATCTATGTTAAAAAAAATAACTATTTGCAGCTTAAGTGCGGCTACGCTTGTATTTGGTGCACAAATTAGGCTAGATACCACAGTTATATCAACTAGCGGATTTGAAACCAAACTAAAAGATGAAGTAAGAAACGTGATTGTCATAACTAGTGAAGATATCCAAAATAAAGGCTATAAAAACGTAGAAGAGATCTTAGAAGCAGAACCTTCGATAAGCTTTATAGATCCCGGTTTTGGCAGAACTATAGATATGAGAGGTCAAGGCATAAACTCAAATTTCTCAACAAAAATTATGTTAAATGGAGTCGCTCTAAATATGCTAGACACATCTCACGCAACAGTGCCTATAAATACTATATCAGTCGATGATATAGAGCAAATAGAGATAATACCAGGAGGCGGAAGCGTACTTTATGGAAACGGCACTAGCGGAGGAGTTATAAATATAATTACAAAAAATCAGCCTAGAGATTTTTATACAAATTTATCTACCAAATTCGGATCATACAACTATAAAGATCTAAATTTCGCAGTCGGAGGAATGGCGAACGATGATCTGTTTTTAAAATTCAATGCAAAAAAGTTTGATGAGAAAGGCTACAGAGACGGCGAGAAAAATAGAGGTTACTACACAAGCGGCGGAGCAACGTATCAAATCAACGACAACCAAAGCATAGTGCTCAACTCGAGCTATTATAACGCAACAACTAGCACTTTAAACGCTCTTAGTAAAGCTCAAGTAAATAGTGATCCAAAACAAGGCGGTAAAAAAACGACCAAAGATGAAACAAGACTTGATCTCACGCTTGATTATGCTTTAAAATACGGAGATTACGTAGATTTTCATATCTTCCCATATTATCAAAAAATTAAACAAGAGCTAGATGATAATAGCGGATTTGAAGATAAAAAATATGGAATAAATTTAAAAAACCGTATGGATTACGGCAACGGCGAGCTAATTTATGGTTATGAATACTATATAAACAAAGGATTAAGATATAGAAATAATCAAGGCTCCAGAAGAGGCGTAACCGTAAAAAACAGTATAAACGTAGATTTAGAAAAAAAATCTCACTCGATTTATGTTATGGATAATCACCATTTTAACGACTGGTTTAGTATAAGTAGCGGATATAGATTTGAAAAAGCTAGTTATGATTTGGATAGAAGTTCTATCACGAATATTTATATGCCAAACTCGACACGCCCGATGACAACGGTAAAAAATATTGCAAATCAGCCAGATACAAATAATCACGCATTTGAAATAACTCCAAATTTAAAATACTCTGATACCGGAAATATATATTTTAAATTTGAAAGAGGATTTTACTCTGCATCTCCGACTCAACTAACAAATAGCGTACGTCCTCAAGGCGCTACTCGCGGTTCAGTTTATAAATTTAACAATTTAAAATCAGAGATATTTTATACATACGAGATCGGCGCTAAAGACTATTTTCTAGGCTCGTACATGAGCGCTACGGCATTTATCACGGATAAAAAAAATGAGATAAGAAACATAATGGAAGAAGACCATACTCTATGGCGTTTTATAAATTTAGATAAAACAAGAAGGCTTGGGATAGAACTTTACGCAAGTCAATATATGTTAGATAATGATCTTAGCTTAAAACAAACATATTCATACGTAGATGCAAAAATCACAAGCGGTGAGTTTAATAATAAAAGAATACCTCTAGCGGCAAAACATAAATTAGTTTTCGGAGCAGACTACAAAGTGATTAGAAATCTAAATGTTTTTGGCGATATAAAATACTTTTCTGATATGCTCGATAACGGATATGAGAAAATAAACTCGAAAACCATAGTAGATATAGGGGCAAAATACAGTTTTCCAAAAGGCTTTTTAGTCATTGCCGGGATAAAAAATTTATTTGACAAGAGATACTTTACATATCAAGATAAAATCAAAGACCAGTATAAACCGGCAAACGCAAGAAATTATTATGTAGAGTTTAAATATGTCTATTAAAAGCTATCTCATTATAAGCTTTTTAATCTGCCTTCTTGTTTTAACGATCATTTCGCTAGCTTTGGGAGGAGCTAGCGTAGGATTTAATGAGATTTTTAATCTATACTCGCAAGATCTAAGCGATACGCAAAAAACTATACTGATTGACATAAGACTTCCTCGCATAGTGATGGCTATATTAATAGGAGCTCTTTTGGCCAGCTCCGGTGTTGTCGTTCAAACTATATTTTTAAATCCTCTAGCAGATCCATATATAATAGGAATTGCATCAAGCGCAACATTTGGGGCGGTTGTAGCTTATATATTTGGATTAGAGGATATATATTACGGTATTTTTGCTTTTATAGCTTCGTGCATTCTTTCTATAGTTATATTTAAACTATCAAAAAACGGTCGCTCTGTAGCTACTTTGCTTATAATAGGCATAGCATTTTCATCTATGCTTGGAGCTTTTACATCACTTGCTACTTATCTTATAGGAGAAGATAGTTTTAAGATAATAGCGTGGATGATGGGATATCTTGGAGGCGCAAGCTGGTTTAAAGTAGGCTTGCTAACTCTACCTTTGATACTTTCGCTAATATATTTTTATAAAAAGAGAAATGAGTTAAATTTACTTTTAAGCGGAGACGAAGAAGCAAAAAGCTTAGGAGCCGATGTAGATATAACAAAAAAAAGACTGCTCATAGTAGCATCTTTAAGCGTGGCATTCTCAGTTGCATTTACTGGGATGATAGGTTTTGTCGGACTCATCATACCTCATATTTTAAGAATGATACTAGGCACGTCAAACAATGCTGTTTTGATACCTATATCTACTTTAGCAGGTGCACTTTTTTTACTATTTTGCGATCTTGTAGCTAAAAATGTGCTCAATCCGACAGAAATTCCGATAGGAGTCGTAACAGCATTTTTTGGAGCTCAGTTTTTTCTATTTTTGGCTATTAAATATAGCAAAGGAGTCATCTAGTGAGTATCGAGATATCAAATTTAAGTTTTAAATTTAATAAAAATCAGATACTAAATAAGCTAAATATTCAGATAAACAGCGCAGAGTTTATAGGAATTTTAGGTCCAAACGGCTGCGGAAAATCAACTCTTCTTAAAAATATATTAAAAATTCTGCAGCCAAATAGCGGCGTTATAAAGATAAACTTCAAACCGCTAAAAGAGTATTCGCAAAAAGATTTAGCCAAAATTATAGGTTTTGTACCGCAAAAATCTGATTTAGCACTTCCTCTTAGCGTAGAGGATTTGATACTTATGGGAAGATATGTGAGTATAAAAGGGATATTTGGCAACTACGGCTCAGATGACTATAGAAAAGTGAGTGAAGTAATGGAACTTTTGAATTTAAAAGAGTTTAAAGATAGATCCGCAAACTCTCTTAGCGGAGGCGAATTTCAAAGAGTTTTACTAGCCAGAGCGATAGTCTCGGATCCTAAAATACTACTTCTTGATGAGCCTACAAGCGCTCTTGATCTTAACTATGCAGTCGAGATCATGAGTCTTTGCAAAAAGATAACTAAAAAATTAAATATATTTAGCATAGTAGTTCTACATGATCTAAACTTGGCAAGTATATTTTGTGATAAAATTATAATGCTAAAAGATGGAAAAGTCGCTTACAGCGGTACTCCAAAAGAACTATACAAAAAAGATATTTTAAAAGAAATTTACAATCTTGAATGCGACGTGCTAAATCATAACGGTTGTTCGATAATAATACCAAAAAATAAAGGATAAAAATGAAAAAAATATTAATCATACTTGTAGCTCTGTTTGAATTTGCATTTGGAGTAAAATTAGTAGTGCTGGATCCTGCTGTGGTAGAAATACTATATATGCTCAAAGCCGAAGATAATATAGCCGCTATAGCCATTTCATCTATGACTAAAATTTATCCAGAAGATAAAACCTCACAACTTCCAAATGTCGGCTCTTATATGAAACCGAATTTAGAACGCATAGTGGAGATAAACCCGGATCTTGTGATAACAAGTTTCCACTCTATAAATGTAGATAACGATCTAAAAAATCTAGGCTTAAAAACATTAAGTTTAAATGCAAACAGTTTGAACGACATTTATAAAAATATAGAAAAAATAGCAGATATAACTCAAAAACAAGAAGAAGGCAAACAGCTTATAGATGAGATAAAATCTAAGTTATCACATCAAGATAAATTAAGTGGTAAAAAGGTTGTAGTTCTATTTTCTGCACTAAATTTAATGGCTTTTAATAGCGGAACTCTGCCCATAGATATCACAAATAACTTAGGTCTAAAAAACATAGCCGAAAATCTGCAAGGGGCTACTTCGGTGATTCAAACTGAGTATATTTTAGAGCAAAATCCCGACTTTATCATAGTTGTAGAAACAGCAAACAACTCCAAAAGTCTCTTGCAACTCTATCCTGTTTTAAGCAAAACTAAAGCTGCCAAAGATGGCAAGATAATCTCAGTGCCCTCAGCCCTTATATTAAGAGGAACTCCAAGAATAGCTCAAAGTATAGAAAAAATTTATGAAATTCTAGCAAAATAAATATAGCTGATATTTCTTCTATCAAAAGTAGACAATACTCCGGACTTAAAAAATAGAAAAAGAAGTGAATTTAAATCCACTTCTTTTAAATTTAAACAGCATTTAAAGCTAGTTAAACAACCAAAAAAACTATATAAATTGTTAAGATAACATACAAAAACAAATTATAAGCATTAATAATAATATGATAAAATGCCATCTCATAAAACGATATATTTTGAGAAATAATATATAAACGAATATATCAAAAAATAGTAGAAAACGAGACAGCATGAAAAACATAGTTATATACTCAAGCGTCACAGGTAACACAAAAAAGATAGCAAAAGCAGTATCTGAATCTCTTAGTTGTATCTATATCAGCTTCAAAGACGCAAATTTTGTAAATTTAGATGAATTTGAATTTATAGCTCTTGGATTTTGGGTAGATAAAGGATATCCAGATAGAGATATGAAAGCTTTTATGCAAAGCATAAAAAATAAAAATATCGGTCTTTTTATGACTCTTGGAGCAGATCCAAAAGGCGAACACGCTAAAAAATGTATGCAAAATGTAAAATATATTATGCAAATAAATGGTTGCAATATTAAAAAAGAGTTCATATCTCAAGGCGCTATAAGCCCGAATTTAATAAATAAAATTACAAAAGCAGGCAAATCAACGCCGCATAGAGAAGCTAGATGGAAGGAAGCTAGCACTCATCCAGATAACAATGACCTTTTAAACGCCAAAATAGCATTTAGCAAAAACAAGCAGCTTCCTAAAATGAACTCTATTTAACTCTTATTGTCTTCTACCAAAAGTTATAGCATAAACTTCATTTCTTATATCAAATAACTTATCTTTTGGTGCGCCAACTCCAGAAGGTATTTCTGAAGGAAAATACACATCAGAGTTGCAACCCTCGCCATCGTATTTATATACTTTTAAAGTTCCGGCCAACACCTCTTTGTGTTTTCCTTTCCAAAGAGTAGCAGGATCATCTACAGGATCATTTTCATTTGCCAAAGTCAAGTACATTTTATACTCAACCGGCGAGCTTTTTACATGCTCTTTAAATCTTTGTGATAAATAGTCGTTACTAAGAGTTTTTTCCTCATCTTTATTTAAATACTTCACACCGCTAACAGGTTCAAATCTCCATTTAGCAGCTATCATTTTATCATCTTTAGCACTCTTAAACCAAAATGTATGAGCACTGAAAAATGGCGTATTTGCAACGCTAGAAGTGATTCCGATGCTATTTATATAGCTATCAAAGTTTCTATAAGAATTTACTTTTTGCATAGACTCTTTGATAAAATCAGAATCAACTTTTCCATCTACAGGAATACGCATTTTAAAAAAATCTCCGAATTCTTTAGCGTTTTTAGCAAAAACTATAGGTAAATTTAGCATAACCATAGTCCATAAATCGCCATCACCTTGAATTTTTATAGCCATACCGCGAGGTTTGCTTTTATCATCCATGATAGCTCCGCCTAAAGAGTATCTTATCTGAGCATCTATCTTATCTTTTTTAAAAAGAGGAACATTAACAAATTTTGAAATCTCTTTTGAAGGCTCAAAAACACCGCTTGCGCAAAAACCTTTTGTATGATTTATCTTAGCTTTTGGATGCTCTGCAGAGTAATTTAGTTGATAAAATATATCAGCTAGATCCTCGGCACTATATGAGCTCGGTAATTTTTGCTCAGCATTTAGCGCAGACACGAAAAGACATGCTGCAGCACAGAAACTAAAAACTTTATTCATTATTTCTCCTTAAAATTTTAATAAGGAATTAATATAATTAAATTTAGTAAATAATAAATTAATTACTAAATTAAAAATTAAATTTATATAAACTTATTATAATAAAATTGTAAATCAATAAAAAACTTAAATGACGGATTATAAATTTAAAAATATATAAAAAATATAGTAGAATATGGTGCCTAGGGGGAGACTCGAACTCCCGACCTCCGGCTTATGAGACCAGCGCTCTAGCCAGCTGAGCTACCGAGGCGCACCAAAAGTAAGAAGCGCATTATATCCTATGAAAGCTTATATCTAAATTAATCTTTTTTAAGATAAATTTGGATTTTTAAGGTACAATAACGTTTAAAAATTTATACAAAAAAGGAACAATTATGTTAAATTTACTTAAAAAGATGGCATTTGCTCTCGCGTTTTTAGTTATATTCGTAGCAGGAGTTACATTTGATGCAAAGTTTTTGATGCAAAATCAATTCAGCGACAAAGAGCTCACATTCTCTAGAAATGTTGATGAAAGTATCAAAGTAGAACCTTCGGTATTTATTTCTGAACCAAGATTCGTGTCTTCTGCTCTACTAAGAAACAAAAGCTCACTCACTACCTTAGAAAAAGATTCTATCAAAAACACGTTCAACGCTATCATAAATCGTGCAAAAGAAGACGGTATATGCACGGGAGGTAGCTATAGTATAGAACCTAGCTATTCATATGAAAACGGTAAAGAAGTTATAGTAGGACAAAATGCCAATGCAAAACTCAGTTGCAAAATCACAAAAGAAAACCTCAACTTATACAACAAATTTCTAGCCGATGTAGATACGATACTTGAAACAAACGAATTCATATCATCTGTAACTCCGGCTATAAGAGAAAGTAGCGATCCAGAAGTAGCAGCCAAAAGCGCAGAGATACTGTATGATAAAATCATTCAAAAAGCACTATCTTTCGAGAAGCATTATTCAGAAATTACAAATAAATTATGCACAACCAAAGATATAAATTTTGATATGCCACCTACTCTTTTAAGAGCAAATTATAAAACTATGAGTATGCAAGGAGATGGCATAGCGCTGCCTATAACAGATGAACAAAATCAAAAACTAAGCGCAAATGTAATTTATATGTGCAAATAAATAATTATTTTTGTTCTTTTAGCAAATAAAAGCTAAAAGAACAAAGCATTAAAAAAGTTAAATTACTGTTTTAATTGAAGTAAAGTATTAAGCATCTGATCGCCGGTGGTTATCGTTTTTGAGTTAGCTTGATATCCACGTTGTACGACTATAAGCTGAGTTAAAGAACGAGATAGATCAACGTTACTCATCTCAAGGCTAGAAGCATTTATCTTTCCACGGCCTGCTGTTTGAGCCGAACCGATAACAGGAGCTCCAGAGTTTGCAGTCTGAACAAATACGTTACCGCCATCGCTCTCTAAACCTTCGTTATTCGTAAATTTAGCAAGTGCCACTTGAGCTAGTCCAAAGCTTCTACCATTTGTAAATGCTCCGATGATAGTTCCGCTCTCATCTACTCTTAGCTCATTTAGCGTACCGGCTGTGTAACCGTCTTGAACAATGTTATCTGTAGTACTGGTATTATCATTGCTTCTTAATCCGTTGTAGTCTCCGATTTTTCCAAAATTTATCTCTATATTTTGTCCTGGAGCACTACCGTTATTTGCAGTGAAAGTAAGATTTGATGGACTATAGCCTAGTAAGCTTCCATCGGATTTAAATCTAACGGTACCTGCTATGACATTTGCGACTTCACCTGTTTCGGTATTTATTTTACCTGGTTCTGGTACTTGGATAAGCATAGACCACTCAGTACCGTTTTCAGGGCTATAACTGATCTTTCTAAATTCCATTTTTATCTCGTGTTTTGAACCCAAACTATCGTAAATTTCGGTTGTAGCAGCGTGACTTGACATAACTATATTTGACGAAGTTTTCTCACCGGTTCCGGTACTTAAACCGCCGCCCAAGCTCGAAAATACATCCGTGAATTTAGTATTTTCATTTATATTCGTGTTTGGATCACTTAGTCCAGTGATAGCTAAATGCATATTGTAGTCGTTGGTAAACGTATCGTTATTTACAGGGACATTTACGGTACCATCCGGATTTGTAGTAGCTAGAGGATTATCTGACGCACTACCATCTGTAACTAAAGCACCTGTCCTATCTACGGCTAAATGACTATCATTTTCTCCGTATGCAGCGTCGCCTTGTGGATTTTTTACCACAAACTGACCTTTTTCATTTACGGTTATCTCTACACCGTCGTTTCTATTTCTATCTTTGAGGCTTGCATTTGAGTATTTACCGTCTGGATCTTCTACTGGTAACTGAATACCGGCTGCCGCATCATTATCTATAGCTCCGGACCAATCTAAAGCCGAATATTCAGCTAATTTATCATTTGATATGGCGGCATTTATAGCAGCAGTAACTTCTGCTGGAGTAGCTGTAGCTTGAGTAGCATCTATAGCGGCTATTATAGCGGCAGTAGCGGCTATCGCTCCTTGACTTATAGGAACTATAGCATCTACTCTAGTTTTTTCAGCTCTTGCAGCAGCTAGCATAGCAGCCCTATCTGCTCCTACAGCCGCCTTAGCAACAAGTTGAGCATTTGTAGCTGCTTGACTTACATTTTCTCCTTGATAGTTTACATACTCCCTTGCATCTGTTTGCATAGCTTTTCTTAAATCTTCAGTAGTATGCACCTTTCTAGCAGAGCTATCGTTGTATGAGTGATTACCTCCGGTAGCTGTAGCGGTATAAGTATATTTATAAGCCGTAATAACATTTGTAGATGTCATAGATGTAGTATCTCCGCTAAGCTTAGTTATCTTGATATTTTTCATAGTATCGGTGCTACCGAGATTATTTTGATTTACTAGTTGGATTTGGTTGCCGTTTATAAGGCTAGCAGTGACGCCTGTCTTATCAGTAATCGTATTTATCTTATTTACCACATCTTCTATATTGGTAACGCTAGTAGAAGGTATCTCTATACCGTTTATCGCTATATTGAGTCTATGTCCTCCTACTGGAGCGACAGCTAAACCACCGAATGTAGCTTTAGCATCGGCGTAGCTTACCCACATACCTTGGCCGTCTCTTAAGTTAAAAGCTTCGCCTGTTGCGTTAAAGAGAACTCCTAGGTCAACTCCGGTTTCTTTAACCTTGACTTGTTTATCTTTATCTACATAGTATTCGTTTTTGCTCAAATCATTTTCGTTTTTAGTTTCACCATCTTCCCATATACCGTTACCATTTTTATCTAACCAACCGTTTTTAGAATCAAGTGAATAAATAGGTGAGCTTTTAGTTCCTATCGAACTTCCTGAGTTTAAATTTCCTATTAAAGCTACTTCGGTAGTAGCGCGCGCAGGAGTGCTAAGACCCGGTTCTATCTGGATATTTTTAACAGGACCGGTAGGATCTATAGTGCCCGTATCTTCATTTCGGAGCCAGCCTTGAACGATATAACCATTTTTATCGACAAAATTTCCTAAACTATCACGGCTAAAATCTCCGTTTCTAGTATATTTATACGTTTTTCCACCGTCTGGAGAAACGACAAAAAATCCATCACCTTGTATGGCTAAATCTGTATTTTTATCTGTTGTTTGAACTGAACCTTGCTTGAATATCTTTGTTACTGAGTTTATCTGAGTACCTAAACCTATTTGCATTGAGTTTTTACCGCCTAAGTCGCCTTGTGGAGCGGTTGCTACTTTTGCTGTTTGACTAAATAAATCTGCAAAGCTCGCACGTGAATATTTAAAGCCTACTGTATTAACGTTGGCTATATTATCACCTTCGACGTCCATGGCTATCTGGTGAGCTTGAAGTCCAGTAACTCCAGCCCATAATGCTCTCATCATATCTTATCCTTTATGTTGGCTGCATTTGCTGCGGATTAAAATTTGATGTTATATAAGCAATTTTTGTTCCGAATTTGATTTTTTAAATTTTTAAATTTTTATCAACGATAATTTGAAAAAGTAAAATACCGCTACGATCAAACCGGGCTAAATTTAAAAATCAAATTTAGTAAGATCGTATAATTTAATAGTTTTTTCTAGCTGTTTTACGTATGTTTTACCCATTTGTGAATAATTTTCCATAGTTTTTGCAGCCTCTAAACCATCGTATATTAGCCCTTTTTCTCGGTAAATAGCTCTCATATCTCGAAACTGAGCGTAAGCAGGATGAGAGTTCAAATTTAAAGCGTAAGCATTTACCGAATCATCAAGAGAGTTAAATATCTTGATTTTATGCATTTTGTTCTCATCTCTATTTAGAGGAACTAGTCCTTTGCCGCCCCACGTCCAGTGACCAAAAAGGTTATTTGCTTCTTTTGCAAAACGACTCTTTCCCCAACCGCTCTCTATAGTAGCTTGAGCTATAGCTAAAGAAACTGGCACGGAGTCTAATTTTAACTTATATTCGCTCTCATCAAATAAATTTGAGATTTTATACTCTTTTTGGATAGATACGAGCCGTTTTAAATTTGAGACATCTATATCTCTAAAAGATTTTTGGTAAATTTGTTTTAGATAATTCAATGCAAACGCGCGTTTTTGCAAAGTCTGGGTATTTGTATTTTTAGTAAGCTTAGAAATAGTTTTGGCAAACTCTACTTTTTGTTCATTTATACTAAGCATATAATAGTTAGGAGAAAAGCCTGCAGCTAACTTAACAGCCATAAATATAAGTATAATTTTAACTAATACTCGTATCAAAGCAGTGTTTGACCTTGCCTTTAAAATATATAGTTTCGCCATCAAATTTAAGCCATAAATCCTCTTTGCTTTTTGGATTTACTTTTAAACAGGGATTAAATTTAAAACGATCGACTCCAGTATAAAATGAAGCCGCCATACCGGTACCGCAAGCATTTGTTTCGTTTTCAACTCCACGCTCAAACGTGCGCACCTCTAAAACTCCGTTGTCTTTTAGATGAGCGAAATTTACATTTGCGTTGTATTTTTTTCTAAGTTCGGAACAAACGTTGAGATCAAATTTAGAAAGATTATCTACAAAAGTTACTAAATGAGGAACTCCCGTATCATAAAAACTCCACTCAAAACCGTACTCTATAAATGGCTCACTCAGCTTTTTTGGCGCCGTTAAAGCCACTTCTACAAAATCATTGTCTATGCTCGCTTTTATGATCCCTGCACCTGTTTTAAATGAGCAGTTTTTAGAACATAGTGAGTTTTGATAAGCATAAAGCGCGGCTGCTCTTGAACCATTTCCGCACATTGATGCTAAACTCCCATCGCTATTGTAAAACTCCCATTCAAAATCACACTCTTTGCTGGGCAAAATAACTATAAGTCCATCTGCTCCTATAGAGTTAAATCTATCACATAAACTCATAGCCAACTCTCTTCTATTCAAGCTTTTAAACGTATGAAATATAACAAAGTCATTTCCGCTGGCATTATATTTTGAGAGTTGCATAATTTTCCTTTAATTTTTCTATAAAATTATTTAGTTCTAAATTTAGATTTTTTAAGTTACCGTCATTTTTAATGACAAATTGGGACTTAGCCACTTTTTCTTCTATATCTATCTGCGTACTCAAACGAAGCTTAGCATCTTCTTTGCTGAGTCTATCTCTGCTAATAACTCTATGCAATAAAATATGCTCCGGAGCATAAATCAAAACAACTTTATCAAAATTATATGCGTTTTTTTCAAAATATAGCGGAATATCGATAAAGTACGGAAGACCTTTATCTTCCAAAAAATGTGCTTTTTCATATATAATAGATCTTATTTGCGGATGTAAAATACTCTCAAGAAGTTTCAATTTTTCTCTATCTTTAAAAACTAGAGCTCCTAACTTTTTTCTATCGACATTGCTTCCGCTAACAAACTCTTTTCCAAATTCTTTTACTATCTTATCAGAACTCTTATCTAGCACGTCGTGAGATATTTTATCTGCATCAATCACGCTAAAACCGTACAATTTTAGCATATTTACGACTGTACTTTTGCCAGATCCGATGTTTCCGGTGATAACATATGCGTTGCGGAATTTAGAGTTTATGGGCTATTACCTCTATTTCTATTTTTACGCCTTTTGGCAGATCTTTAACGCCAACCGCACTTCTAGCCGGATATGGCTCACTAAAATACTTAGCATACACTTCATTCATAGCTGAAAAATCATTTATATCAGTTAAAAATACGGTGGCTTTAACAACATTTTTGTAACTAAGTCCAAGCTCTTCTAATATACCTCCGACATTTTTTAAGGCTTGAGTAGTTTGATCTTCTATACTGCTAGCTATTAAACCGTTGTTGGGATTTACCGGAATTTGACCTGAGCAAAATATCATATCACCAACTTCTCGATAAGCGCTGTATGGTCCGATAGCTTTTGGGTATCTCAAGGAAACATCGGTATTACCGAGTACTTCGCTTGTTTTCATCTTATATCTCCTTAAAAAATTATAGATTACATTCTATCATAAATTTATAAATTTAAAAAGACTACCTAAAAAGCATAAGAAGCTCTTTTAATAGAATGTAAGCTGAATTTAGCTAAAATCCTGCCAAAAATAAAGGTTAAACAATGATAAGTTATAAAGAAGCCGGTGTAGATATAGACGCGGGAAATAGCTTTGTAGAAGGTATAAAACCTTTTGTGAAATCAACTCTTACGCCAAATGTAATAGGAGGTATAGGATCATTTTCAGGAGCATTTCGTCTACCAAGCGGATATCAAAAACCGACTCTTTTAGCAGCTACGGATGGAGTAGGAACTAAGCTTCGCCTTGCTATAGACTCAAATAGATTAGAAACTATTGGGCAAGATCTAGTAGCTATGTGCGTAAATGACCTTATTTGTAACTTTGCTACGCCTATGTTTTTCCTAGACTACTACGCTAGCGCAAAGCTTGATGTTGATAGTGCCAAAAAAGTCGTAAAAGGTATAAGCGATGGATGTATCATTGCAAAATGCGCTCTTATAGGAGGAGAAACCGCTGAAATGCCTAGTATGTATGATGGAAAAGACTTTGATCTAGCAGGGTTTGCGGTGGGAATTGCCGAAGAAGATGAGATAGATAGAACTAAATTTGTAAAAAACGGTGATATTTTAGTAGCTCTGCCTAGCTCTGGTTTGCATTCAAACGGATATTCATTAGCTCGTGCAGTTGTATCGAAAATGGGATTAAATTTAAATGATAAATTTGAAGATAAAACTCTTATAGAAACACTTTTAGAGCCGACTCGTATCTATGTAGATGATTTTTTAAATTTAAAAGATAAAATATCTGCTCTAGCACATATAACAGGCGGCGGAATAGTCGAAAACCTACCTAGAGTATTTCCATCTGGTCTTGGCGCAAAAATAGAAAGAAGCTCAATAAAAACTCCTGAGATATTTAAACTTCTAGCTAAAAACGTATCTGTTAGCGAGATGGATAGAACATTTAATTGCGGAGTCGGAATGATCTTAGTAGTACCAAAAAATAATGTTACTAACGTGTTAGCAAACTGTAACGGATATGTTATAGGTGAAGTAACACAAGGAGATTCGGTCCGCTTAATATAAGCAAAATAGCTCAATTTAAGCGGATTAAACTTTATGGCTCTATAAAATCAAAAACAAGTTTATTGTATATGATGCTCTCATATCCTTGCCTTAATATAAGATCAAAATCCTGTTCAGTAGGATTTTTAAGCGTAGTTGGATAATTTGCCACTTTTTGGCAGTCCTCTTCGCTCAAAAAATCATTTTTATACTTATCTGCCAAACTCATATCTTGTTTTGCTCGCCTAACAACTTCACTAAAATCCCGACCCATTTTTAGATAATAACCGTTTTTATTTCTAAAAATGAAATCACGAAATGCTCTAGCTCTTAAGATCGATATTTGATCTGTCGTTACATCAACTATACGCGTGACTGTCTTTTTTGACTGAAATGATATAGATTTACCCGCATTACTAAGTATGCAAAAATTAACATCATCTGAGTACATTCCGTTATTTTCCATTTGATAAATCGGCTCAAGACCAAAATTATCATAAACGCCACCATCCCACAAATGCAATTTATCGCTTTTAGGCTCGATTTTAGCTCCTGATTTATCGCACCATTCAAAAGGCTTAGTATCTATCTCGTAAGTTCCTATCAAAAATGGAAACGCTGCACTGGCTGCTATCGCGTCAGCTAATGGAAAATTAGAATCTTTAATATATCCAAAAGCCCAGTCTCCAACAATATCTTGTGAAAAACGAAAGTGTTTACCTGTTTCGTAACTCGTGCAAACAACACTCCATAAAGGTTTTTTAGATATATCGCCAAATCCTCCATTAATTCCCCAATGTTTAGCAAGAGCCAAAGCAATGGCGTTAGCTTTTTTATTAAATTTAAACTTAAAAATAGCTTCTATAATAGCCTTTTGCTCTAAATTTACGTTTAAAATTTGGTCTTTAAGAGTCGGCAAAATAGTAGTTAAATACTCACTACTAGTAGGAAAACGCATATTGTTTTTAGCATACAAAAGCCCTACGCACATACTAGCTCCAGATACTGACGATATATGCGTAACTTGCTCTAAAAGGTTATTTTCGGCTAGATATTTTAGAACTCCAAGATGATAAATCGCAGCTCTAATGCCTCCTCCAGACAATGCTAAACCGATTTTCAATTCAGATCTTTTCATTATAACTCTCTTTTAATTTTGTTATCCATTCATCTAAGGTTTTTTCAAAACCTATTGCATTACTTTTATAAAATTTAACTTGTGTGCTCATATATTTTTGCTCTACCCAGCCTCCAAAATCATGCGGATATAGATATTCGCTTTTTGCCTTATCTGTATTTATGAGATACTTTGGCACCGGCAACGCAGGTCTGTTTTCTACAAATTCTATAGCATCATTTATAGCTTTATAACTTGAGTTTGATTTTGGTGAACTTGCCAAATACACGGCGCATTGAGCCAATATAATTCTAGCTTCAGGATAGCCTATTTTACTAACAGCTAACATAACGTTAGTAGCTAAATTTAGTGCGTTAGGATTTGCATTTCCTATGTCTTCACTAGCAAATATCACCATACGTCTAGCTAAAAATGCCGGCTCTTCACCGCCTTGTATAAGCCTTGCTAGATAATAAATACTAGCATCTATATCGCTACCGCGCAGACTTTTTATAAGTGCGCTTGTCAACTCATAATGCGTATCACTGTTACTTACGCCTTCACTTACTCTATGAGAACGAAGAGTTTTTAATATATTTAAACTAATACTTTTATCCGCGCTCAATGCAAACTCAAGTAAATTTAAAAGGCTTCTAGCATCTCCCCCGCTACTGTTAATAAGATAATCTTTTGCTTCATTTGTTATTTCAAATTTAATAACATTTTGAACTTTTGTTAGTAAAATCGTTAGCTCATCATGGCTAAGAGGTTTGAACTCAAATATCATCATTCTTGATCTTATCCCACTACTAACAACAAATTTAGGATTTTCTGTAGTAGCGCCCATAACGATACATTTTCCTTTTTCCATAGGAATCAAAAGAGTCTCTTGCTGAGTTTTACTAAGCCTGTGAAACTCATCTATAAAAATCAACGGTTTATATAGAGTAGTTTCGAATTTAGATATAATTTTTCTTATATCTTCACTCTTTAAATTTGCGCCGTCGAGTTCAAAAAACTCATAATTCATCTGCTTTGCTATAATTTTTGCCATAGTCGTCTTACCACAACCAGTAGCACCAAAAAATAGACTATGAGGTATCTTTTTAGATTTTATAAATTTAGAAAATAGCTCTACAATATCTTTTTGTCCGACCATATCATTGATATTATTTGGTCTAAAATCATTACTTAAATCCATCTTAGCCTTTTTTTGATAATATAAAAACGCAAAGCATTATCAGTATAAACCCTAAATAATCAAAAAATACAAACCTAACTCCCAGCCAAACAGAAGTAAAAAATGCGGCGGCAACAGGTTCAATGGCGGCTATAAGACTTGCTCTACTAGCTCCTATTATACCTACTCCGGTCATATAAAAACTAAAAGCTAAAACCGTCCCAAATAGTATAACTCCGCCAACAGCCAAGTATCCGCCAAGATCGTTAACCCCATCTAAAGTCCAAACTTTCATATATAAACTCAAGATAGTTCCACCGATGATAAGACCCCAGCCAAGCACCAAAGATATAGGAAAATCTTTATTAAGACGTTTTGGAACTATGTTATAAACAACCACGCAAAGTGCGCTTATAAAACAAAATACAAGAGCTTTTTGACTTATAACAAGAGTGGTAAAATCCCCATGAGTAGCCAAGAAAAATACTCCAAATATAGCAAATCCAAGCGCTACTAGCTCTTTAAAATACGGTAGTCGCTTATCCATAAAGCATACTACTATCAAAATGAATACCGGAGCCGTGTATTGTATAACAGTTGCAACTGCAGCATTTGAAAGCTCAATAGAGTAAAAATAACTGTATTGAGTCATCATAAGACCTATAATCGCATAAACTAAAATTTGCGGTATATTTTTTGGATTCTTAAATGGAAGAAAAATTATTTTCGGACTTTTTATAAGATAAACTGATAGTAAAATTATACCAGATATAAGCAGTCGATATGGAACAAGCCAGTCTGAGCCTACTCCTTTTTGTTCAAAAAGATACTGACCACAAGCACCGCTAAAACCCCATAAAACTCCGCCGATAAGCGTGATGAAAACGCCAAAAATGTAGCTATTATTTTTCATCACACTATTATAGCAGAGTTTTTTATATTTAAATAGAATTTAAATTTTTATTTGATTAATGGCAACCACAACCATCGCTAATAGCATGTAAAACAGCTTCATAGTTTGGCTCTGTTGTTATCTCGCTAACTATCTCTTTATATTTTACAACTCCGTCTTTGTCTAGTACAAAAACAGCTCTTGTAAGAAGTCCTTCAAGTGGGCTATCTTTTACAAGCACACCGTATGCATTACCGAATTTGGCACCTCTAAAATCACTACCTACTCTCAAATTTTCGATACCTTCTGTAGTGCAAAATCTACTCATAGCAAATGGAAGATCCATAGATATAATGCTTATAGATACTCCACTTTTGCTAGCCATTTTTTCATTAAATTTTCTAGCTTCAGCTGCGCATACTCCAGTATCAAGTGAAGGCACTACAACTAAAACTTGATATTTGCCCGTAGCTCCGCCTACTTTGAATGTAGAAAGATCTTTGCCTACCAACTCAACTTCTGGTGCTACTTGACCTACATTTACACTATTTCCGCTTAAAGTTACCCGATTACCTTGGAATGTTACATTTGACATTTTTTTATCCTTTTAAATTTGATCTAAAAATTATAACACACAAAAGATAAATAAACTCTTAAAATATTAATTAAAAGTTATCTTTTAGTCACTACAATAGTACTCGTAAGCAAATCTTGAATATTACGCTTATCTTTCCTAAAAAAACAAAATAGTGATCCGCCAAATATAAAAGTAGTTATAAAAAGAATATAGCGGAGCATATAAGAGATAAATCCGGCTTTTTTGCCATCTAAGCTCACAAGATATATATTTTGTGATCTATATCCGGGGCTTTGAGCATTAAGTGCAAAAAATAGACTTTGGATAACACCAAAAACCAACCAAACGCCAAATATGGCAAGCTGATTATGCTGAAAATCATTTTTACCGTCTAAAATCAAATATGTTGTTATATATAAAAGAGGCACGGCTATAAGAAACATATCTATTATAAAAGCCTTTACTCGGCTTATAAGAGCAGACGGAACGGCTTTTGGTTTTTGGCTCATCAGTTGCCGCGACTTCCTGGTTTTATAGCTTTGCTGCCGATTTTACAAAGAGGGCACTCTTCCGGAGTATAAATTTCAAACTCAAAATTTCCAAGAGCAAATAGAGGTTTATCAACAGGAAGTTTACAACTTGATTTGCCTTCGTTTCTCATATTATGAACTTTACAAAATCCTCTATTTGCAAGTGCCGCAAATCCAACCACCACGCCGCCTAACTCTTCTATAATCTTAGCGCTTTCAAGAGCTGAGCCTCCAGTAGTGATAATATCTTCGCAAATAATAAATTTTTCGCCCTTAGCAACGCTAAATCCGCGTCTTAAGCTCATTACTTTTTCTACTCTTTCAGTAAATATAAATCTTTTAGCTCCGGCACGCGCCAGCTCATATCCAGCTAAAATTCCTCCAAGAGCAGGAGAGCAAACACTATCAAACTCCACTCCTGCGTTTTTTATAACTTCAAATAGCTCGTCTGCTAATTTTCCGGCTAAAATAGGATTTTCTAAAACCTTTGCGCTTTGCAAATAATACTCAGAGTGGTTTGCGCTGCTGAGTAAAAAATGTCCCTTTAAATACGCTCCCGCATCACGGTAAATATCTTCTAAGTTCATAATTAAACCTTTAAAAGCTCTGCTTCTTTGTCTTTAACGAGTTGGTCAATCTTTGATATATAACTATCTGTGATTTTTTGAACCTCATCATAGCCCTTTTTTATTTCGTCTTCGCTAACTGATTTATCTTTTTCTATTTTTTTGATATCATCGTTTGCGTCTTTTCTAATATTTCTTATGGCAACTTTGGCTTTTTCACCCATAGATCTCGCCTCTTTTGCATTTTTTTGTCTATCTTCTGTAGTCATAGGAGGAAAAAATAGTTTAACGCTATCTCCATCATTATTTGGATTTACTCCGATATTTGCTGCTTGAATAGCAGAAGATATAGCTTTTAGCATGGTTTTCTCCCATGGAGAAATAGATATAGTACTAGCATCGGTAGCAAGCACCGTAGCTACTTGATTCAACGCAGTAGGACTGCCGTAGTAATCAACATTTATATGATCTACTATATTTATATTTACCTTACCTGTTCTAAGAGTGGTAAAATCACGCTTCAAAACTTCTAAAGCTTTATCTGAAAATGCTTTTTGGTTTTTATAAATTTCATCTAACATTTTTATCCTTTATAATCATTTGGGTTGTTGTTTTGTGACCGTCATTTATTATTACTCTAACTCGTCTTTTTGTAAGCTTTTTTGAGATATTTACATCTATAATACCATCACTCACATCAACTCTCATAGATCCCAAGCCGCTTATATATAATTGAGCAGATGTAGAGTTTGAATCTATTTTTGCTATTACATTATCTAAAATAGAATTTGATGGATATGTTAATGGCTGTATGAAATCAGCTTTTAAATATCTGCTTGACAACATCGCCTTTAAATTTGTTCCGTCCATAGACGGTATTCTATCTAAATCGCCTATACTGCTACTAGCAGATACGGCTCCTGAGTTTTGGTTAAAACTAGCTTCTAATCCATACTCTTTTGCCATATTAGTTATAGTTTGATTATACTCGCCATAAGGATAGCTAAAATACTGTGGTTTATATCCTAAATTATGTTCAAAAATTTGGATGCCTTTTTCAAAATCATCTTTAATTTCAGACTCGTTTAAATATGTCATATATTTATGTGAATAGCTATGATATCCTATCTCGGCACCCCAGTTCTGCACATCTTTTATATCATCAAAACTCATATAATCGCCGTACTTTTTCTGCGAAGCCGCAACATAAACAAAAAGGGTAAATGGATATCCAAATTCCTTGAAAATAGGAAATCCGTTTTTATAAAAGCTTTTATATCCGTCATCTATAGTTAAAACCAACCAATTATCCGGTATATATTCTGAATTTTTAACTTTTTGAATTAACTTTTTAAGCGGCACTATCTCATATCCGTTTTCATTAAAATATTTAAACTGCTCGCGTAAATTTTGGAGCGATATATTAGTACTCGGATATCTATCGTCGCCAAATCTATGATATATCAAGATATGGGCATCTGCAAACATCCAAGTTGTAAACAGGAAAAAAGATAACAATAACCGCATTAGTTGGCCGGTGCAACTGGTGCTGCTGGCGCAGCCGGAGTAGCTCCAGTTTCTGGAATTATCATATTTTTAAACTCTTTTGTCTCTACAACTGAATTTCTTAAAGATTGATTATAAGTATAACCTAGTGCTAATGTATTTAATACAAAAAGTAGTCCTATAAAAAATGTAAATTTAGCCAAAAATCCAGCAGGACCTTTAGCGCCAAATAAACTTTCATTGCTTCCGCTATATGCGCCAAGACCTATTGAAGAGCTTTTTTGAAGCAAAATAGCGATAGTTAAAATTACAGCTAATATAAATTGTAAGGCTAGAAATATTGAACTCACGAGTATCCTTTTATTTTGTTTATTAACTCGTGATTATATCAAAATAAGATAAAAATTTAGTTAAAGCTTAGCGCCGCCAAGAAGCAGCGCTATTTTATTCTATTCGTTTTTATTAAATATGCCAAGAAGTTGCAATAATGATATAAATAAATTTAATATATCAAGATATAACGCAACAGCTGCCAAAACAGGACTATCATATCCGCCACGTATTATCATCTGAGTATCATACAGTATATATGCGCTAAAAAGTATAGCTCCGATCGCCGCTACAACTGTCGCTAAAAGAGCACTTTGAAAAAATAAATTTAGTAAGCTTGCTACAACTATAACTATCAAAGTTATAAATAGCATTTTTCCCATAGCTGAGAAATCTTTTTTTGTATTAAATGCAAAAACAGTCAAACCGCCAAAAGCAACAGCAGTCATTAGAAACGCTTGAGTTATGATATTTCCCATTCCTGCACCGATATATGTATTTAATACAGGACCCAAAGTAAGACCGCTAACAAACGTAAAACCAAATAGCATAACTAATGCCAAACTTGGATTTTTCTTTGAAAACATAAGCCCAAATAGAAGTGCAAACTCCACTATAAGCAGCATCCAGCTAAAAGTTTTTATATAATCTACGCCGATATAAGCTCCGGCTGTTGCAGCTACCAAAGACGCAGTAAGAAGCTGATAAGTTTGTTTTACAAAAGTGGCTCTAGCACTTTGCAAACCCGCTTCTTCATAATTCGCTTGCTCTTTGGCGTAATTTCTATCATAAAGACTCATTAATTATCTCCTTTTTTGAATTTATATGAGTGTATCAAAAAATATTTAATATAAGATAAATTTTATATTAAATATATTATTTAAGTTTTAGAGTATAAATATTTTTTAAGCTATATTTTTAAATTTTCAAAAAATTAAATTTAATTCATCAAACTTTATTCATAATCTTAAAATATCTCTTTATTTATGTTCATTAAATTTCAATAGTGAAATAGGATAAAATTATAATTTAACTTTGATATATTGAAGATATTTTTTAAATTTAAAAAAGTATAAATTTAGTGGCCGGGAGAAAGGGATTCGAACCCCTGGAGGCTTTCACCTCAACGGTTTTCAAGACCGCCGCTTTCGACCACTCAGCCATCTCCCGAATTAACATTAATCTGAAGTTTTTTCTTCTACCCAGTCAGCGCTTTGATTGACCTTTTTCTTTGACCATTGATAAGCACTATTAGAGTCTTCTTTTATACCATGCCAAGTGCTTGAACAGCCTAAAAATGCAGTAATTATAAGCGTCATAACAAAGTAACGCACAATTAACTCCTATTTTATCATGGAGGCGACACCCAGATTCGAACTGGGGGTAAAAGCTTTGCAGGCTTCTGCCTTACCACTTGGCCATGTCGCCATGCAAACAAATACTAAATTTGGTGGTGCCCAGAGCCGGACTTGAACCGGCACGGAAAAAATATCCGAGGGATTTTAAGTCCCTTGTGTCTACCATTCCACCACCTGGGCTAAATAAAAATGGAGCGGGAAACGAGATTCGAACTCGCGACCCCAACCTTGGCAAGGTTATGCTCTACCCCTGAGCTATTCCCGCAAAATTTTTAAGAGTTGAAATAATATCAAAACAAAGCTTAAAATTTTATTTGATAAAATTAGAAAAATATTAAATTTCAAAAAAATATAAGTAAAAAGTTGGTAATATTCCAAAACACGAATTATTCGTGTACATTTACTTAGGGGTTATAGCTCAGCTGGGAGAGCGCTTGAATGGCATTCAAGAGGTCGGCGGTTCGATCCCGCTTAACTCCACCATTTTTAAATTTAAATAATCCAAAATATCTTACTTTAGTATAAAAAATCATATAAAGTTTAAAAACAATAGCTTAAGCAAATATTTAGTTTAGTGTAACAAATATATATTTATTTCATATTAATTTATAAATTTATAAAAATTTAAATTTTATTTAAATAAATTAGAATAATATATATTTAAGAAAATAATAAAGGAATATTATGAAAAAAAAGCGATAAAATGGTTATAATCGCATTGTATACATTTTTAAATAGCTATATTTTTGCACTTGAACCAAATTTTGAAAAAGATTTAGATATTATAAATACAAAATCTGCTTATGAGCAAGGCATAACCGGGCAAGATGTATTTATAGGCATATTTGATAATGATTTTAGGTTAGAACATAGTAGTTTAAATGATCAAATACTAGAAGCTCTTACTTTTAGTGATCAAACTAAAGCAAATTATTGGAATTATAATTCACACGGTTCCCAAGTAGCCGCAATCGCTCTAGGAGCTTTTAATAATCCCATTATGCATGGAGTTGCTTATAACGCAAAAGGTTATGGAATGCAAGCTCCTGCCTCGCTTGATGCATTTAATCACATTAAGGAAAATTTAGATGCGGAGTATAAGTTTTTCGGAGATCCAAATAAAAATATTAAAATTATAAATAACTCATTTGGAGATTTTGTATTTCCTATTTTGCATATCGACGCCACTGAAGATTTTTATGAATTAACGCAAGATGAAGTCGAGGATTATATAATCGAAGCTATGGATCAAACAAATGCAAACTCATCTATAATCAGACTGTCGAAAGAAAAGCAAATTTTAAATATTTTTGCTGCTGGAAACTCAGGCATATCTTCTCCATCCACTTTGGCTTCTTTGCCTCATTACGATCAAGATCTCAATGCTTGGAGCTATAGATTCGTCTAAAGTAACGAAGTTGGGCGATGAGGGATTTGATATGAGCAAACCTTTTGCATTTACGGATTTTAGTAACGCTTTTAAAGGAACGGCTTATTTTTCTATATTAACTCCTGGTGAATATATCTGGTCTGCCGATAGCGCCACTACAAATGGTTTCGTACCAGAACAAGGCACATCTATGGCCGCTCCTTTTGCAACTGGAGCGGCGGCTTTAGTATCTCAAAAGTTTCCTTTTTTAAACGGCAAACAGATAGGAGATCTGCTGCTTAGCACTGCAAACAGCAATATAAAACTGCCAAAAATGGTTTTAAAAAATATCACAAACAATAAAAGTAAAAAACTATTTGTAAGCTTAATTTACGTAGATAATGCAATTCCTACTATGGCAGACGGTTCTCTTGATTGGACACAGATAAATAAAGATAGGATAGAAGCGGGTTATACAGATGAGGAGATTGCAAAATTTTATACGCAGTACTTCAAAAAATACTCTATCAAAACAACAGACAAACAAATTCAAAAATATATCACTGAACAAATAGATTTTATTAGTGATATAAATAATATTCAAGTATCTTCTATAACCAAAGAAGAACTTATAGGTCAAGGTATCTTGGATATCAAAAAAGCCATGAACGGACTAGCGCTTTTAGACGCAAATAGACTTACTCTAAATGATATTTTAAATTATGGAAATGAACAAGCGCTTTATTATACTATAGACACAAATGGATATAACGCTACTTTTGCAAACGATATAGCCCAAAGAAAATATAATCCGCTATGGCACTATAAAGGCGGAGAATATAGTATGCATGATCTAAACGTAGGATTTATAAAAGACGGTGGCGGTATTTTAACTCTTAGCGCAGATGCTTTTTTTGAAGGAAATACTATAGTAAGAAACGGGGGACTAAAGCTGTTTAGAACAGGCAATAAAGGCGGAAAGATTAAAAATAGTAATGTTTTTGTAGAGCAAGCCGGTACATTAAGCGGAAATGGAATTATCCAAAAAAATCTGTACAATCAAGGCATAGTTCGACCAGGAAATGAAGATTTAAGCGATTTAATCATAAATGGAACATATACTCAAAACGGAGAAAATGCATCACTTCAGATAGACGTTGCAAATTTAGCTAAAAACAACTCTAAATTAATAGCTAATAACTATGATATCAAAAACTCAAAGCTTGTGTTTATACCTCTTACGGATACATTTTATGAAAAAAATACAAAAATAAAACTAGATTTAGGAAATTTAAAAAATCATTTAAATTCATTTAGCACTATAGAGTTAGAAAAATCCTTAACTTTGGATTTTGATATATCTCAAGACAAAGAAAGTATTATATTTAAAGGAGTTAAAAACGGAGCTTATGATATAAAAAACTCGGGCATCGGAGCAAGTTTAAGAGATATTCGCTATAAGCTAAATGATCCAAATTTAAATAGACAAAATCTCTATAAAGATTTTTTTAAAAACTTAGATACAAGCAAAGATATAAGCAGTATACAAAACACGGTAAAAAGTATAGATAATCAAAGCTATCTATCAAATATCTCGGCTTTAATAGAAGATCAAGCAAAAATTACACAAAATTATACTATTTTTGCTATAAATAACAATTTATCAAACACGCTCTTTGCGCCGAACAACGACTATGCTCAGAACAAAGAATATTTTTGGTATGCGGCTCCAAATTACAAAAAAACAGATGCGGATGAGTATAAAGGACGCAAAATAGGAACTGATTTTGGTTTTGGAACTAGCATGAGCGACAATGGACAAATTTCATTAAATTTAGGAGCAAGCAATACAAAAAATAAATTTAACGAATCTAATTACGAAAAAGATAGTATAAATGCGGGTATAAACTATATTTATGATTTTCAAAATTTTAAAGTGCTAAGCGCGGCTGCTTTAGGATACGGCAAAAACATGTTAGATCTAAGCTCAAATCCGATTCTTAGCAGCAGCTCGAAATCAAATTATAACCATTTTATAGCAGGAGCTATGATGGGCTTAGCAAAAGATTTTGAATTTAATAATATCATTTTAACTCCGATTAGCTACGTGAATTATAACTATATTTATCAAGAAGGATTTGATATAAATAGCAATATTTTTGCTAGAAAAGTTGATAGCATCTCTCATCATACAACCAGTATAAATGCCGGACTAAACTTAGCTTATTTAAATAAAAATCAAAACATAACTACAAAGCTATCGAGTTACGCTATTTATGAGTATCGTTTAAGTGGAAAAGATATCAAAAACTCATCTAAATTTATAGATTTTAGTTCTAACGGTTTTACTCAAAAATATGAATTAAGTGAACATTTACTCACTATAGGAGCAAATTTAGAAATGCTATATCCAAACGACGTTTTTATAAGATTTAGCACAGCAGCAAATATACAACAAGATGCAAAAAGCCTAAATTTGACGGCAACAATAGGAAAAATGTTTTAACCAGATATTAAATACCGGTTACGTAATCGGTATTTAATCTTAAAATCAAACCGCACTCACCTCATCAATGGCTCGCAGTGCGTTTAAACTCCTTGGGTAGTAGATATAAGAAATTAACGAAGTTACAACATCTATAAGAATTTCCCTTGTGTTTCTTAAATTTATATTTCTGCTGCGTGAGCTTTTATCTATAGCCTCACCAAAAAACGCTCTTTGTATAGCTAAACTTTTTTCCTTCTCTGTCGCTTATAGTCGTTGTAGATGCATTTTTTAAAGGAAACTTAACGCCATCATTTCTAAAAACCTCATTACAAGCATGTATAAAATCATCTATTTTTACAAAACCGACATAAAGAGTACTTTGATATAGAATTTATTTTATCTCATTTGGCGATACGCCGTTTTCAAAGCCACATTAACAACTCTTTTGTACTCTCTAAGTCCGCCGCTTGCTATCAAACAGCCAAGCCAAAACATAATTATAGTTTTATCGTCTATTTTTAAATACAAAAATATATCTCCGAATGCAAAATTTAGATGATTTTCTATAAACTCAGAGTCTGTTTTTGAAAACGGATTAGTACTTCCGAAGAATTTATTATAATTTTTATTTGAGCTATCGCTCAAATTATCCACCTTTTTTCAGTATTTTACTCTTTTGCCTGTTTTATTAGTCTTTCATACTTCTCATCGCTCACGTGTTCCATCCAAATCACGTTTTTGCCATCTCTTTCTCTGGTAAAAGCTATATGAGCTGCTTTTGTATCAAATCCAGTGCCGTGAAAATGTTTGATATCAGGAGGACAAAGCACAACATTTCCTTTATTTGCCGCGCAGTTCTAGATCTAGGGGAAAACTCCGCCAAAAGGGCGACAAGTATCGCTTTGAAAAAGCATACTAACGCTAACTTCACCTGTAAAGTACCCGCTGCCTCCTTTAACTCCTGATGTTACTATACTTTGGGTAGAAGCGGTGAAAGCACTAGCGCCGACTAAAATCGTACAGAATTTTATAAATTTTTTAAACATATATTTTATTCTCCTTGGAATTTATTTGATTATATTATAAAGCTCGACAATAGGTGTTTGTCAAGAGTAAATTTAAAAAACAACGCTATAATTTTTAAAATTTAAAAAAGGATAATTGTGAAAAAAGTACTATTGATAAACGGAGCAAAAGATTTCGCACATTCAAAAGGCATGCTAAACCAAACGCTGCACAACGAAGCAAAAAACACATTGCAAAATCTCGGTATAACAGTGCAAGAAACTATAATCGATAAAGGTTATGACGTACAAAATGAATTAAAAAAATGGACAAGCAATGAAGCTATCGTCTGGCAAATGCCCGGCTGGTGGATGGGTGAACCTTGGGTAGTAAAAAAATACATAGATGAAATTTTTACAGCGGGTCATGGTGTTTTATATGAAAATGACGGAAGAAGCAGAAGCAACGCATCGGCAAAATACGGATCAGGAGGACTTGTAAAAGATAAAAAATATATGTTTAGCTTGACTTGGAATGCACCTATCGAAGCATTTACAAATACCGATCAGTTTTTCGGCGGCGTCGGCGTTGATGGCGTATATCTGCACCTGCACAAAGCTCATGAATTTATAGGAATGGGCGGTCTGCCGACTTTTATATGCAATGATGTTATGAAAAATCCGCAAGTGGAGATATACTTGCAAAATTACCGCAAACATTTAGAAAAAGTATTCGGCTAAATTTGAGCCGAATTTAAAGGCTTATAGCTCTTGTTGTAAGCCTAATTTATGCAACTCAAATACCCAAACTCTCCAGCCATTTTTTTACACTAGTGCTATTCGTAGTTGAGCTTAACGCTTTTGCGTTTTTGAAATTTGCGTTGCAAGATTTTTTCAAAATTTCCACGCTCGAACGACTGTTTGAGTCGTGCCAATCAAGGTCGGCTGAAGTATAAATTTAAATTTTTAACATATAAAGCTACTTATTTATATTTGATATATTTTGTAAATTTGAAATAGACAAGTTAGATGCGATTTGCTCTGTATTAAAGAACAAATCTCTTTTGGTTTTTTCTTTAAACTCTGTTTTTTGGCGGCTAATGAGACCATTTGGTCATAATTGATTAGATAAGTATCGAAAGTTTCTAGCTTCAGCATATCTGCACCAACAATATGTTGGATATATGAGGCTAAAATATGTGTATTTAAAGTGTGTAAATAATAAACTACAAGGGTTTTTGAACCACTACTTGCGAATATTTTATTTGGCATATCAATAATTAAAAGCATAAATTTGATAAAATCTCTTCTATTATTCATCTAAGCTCCTTTTATCTAGTGCTAAATGCGCTCAAAGCAAATTTACTCATGCAATACGGTGTTGAATTGTTTGATACCCTAAATCCTCTTATCGAGCTAAGGTTAAATATCCTAGCCTTCACGTTTTGCGCATTTTTACCCTCATTGATAGCTTGTGGGCGCATAAACTTTAAGGCGTGTTTTGCTACAAGAAACGGTCTGTCAAATTTAGTCTTAATTACTTCGATATTTGCATAGTGTTTTTCATAAATTTATGCCTAGAATCTTGCATTTTAGCTCCTTATCTTTAAATTTATAATCCTCTTTTTCATATTTTTTACCGAATCAAGGAAATTTTTGACTTTATACTTACTCTCGCTGTTAAGTGGTACGAAAAGCATTTCCCTGCCCGGTTTTACAAGTGCATACTCGCCTACAAGTCTTATACTCATCACAAGCACCAAAAACCCCAAAACAGGATAAAACGCAAGCAAAACAAATCCCAAAGCAACCAAAAAACCAAGCGTACCTAAGACCGATTCCGATATCTTGCATTTTTTTACCTTTTTTTATATAATGTAGCCATAAAAATATTTGCCATTTTTATTACACTTTGCATTACATCATTTGTTGTTCTATTCTTCACAGATAATGATGAGTACATAATCGCTTCATCTATTATTTATGCTACACTTATCTATCTTTTTTATATATTACTGACTTATTGCCACGTAGCAAAAATAATATGTTTTATCACATTTTATGCTGTATTACACGCATTTAATGATTTGAGAATTTCTATAGCTTTTTTTAGATAATTCTTATACTAGCCCAAATCTATACTCATAATTTCACTATATGAAAAGTGCAAAACATGACCTATGAGAGCCACGCCTTGCACGCTGTGGGCTAAGCTAAAAAACTACTCACTTCTTTTAAGACCATAGCACAGTCTTTTGCTTCCATATTTTCAAGTTCATCTTCGCTAAGACAAGTAAGGTTGCTCGTTAGTCTAAATAGCAGATCACTATCATTTTGCCCACTACCACTCATCATAAATCTCACATCACGACCTTTTGGGTGTCTGATTTTTACTTCCTTTTTATCGCTTAACGTAACTACCGTATATTTCTCACCATTCTCTGTGAGTATTACATTACCAGCTCCAAGCCCAGCTAAAGCAGTCTCTTCTAAAGCCCTATTTGTGGGCTCCCACATTACATTATTGTTTTTCATTTTTATTGTAATCTCTATTTCTTTTCCGCTGTGGTAAATACTTGCTTTAAAGAGAAACGGAACTCTATTTGTAGCTATTCAGTCCTATGGTTAGAAACTGGTTTTTGTCTATTTTTGAAACGGTAAATTCAATTTTAATAGCATTATAAAACCTAAAATTAGGTGTTTGTCAAGGGAAAAATAAGAATATTTTGAAATTTAATTTTGTCTATTTCTTCTAGCTTTTTTATCTCGGCTTTTATAGTCGCTTTTTGCTCTTCTATCGCCTTTGGACGCGTAGCTGTACTACTTTTGCCTTTTGCGGCTAATGTTATATAATGTTTGTTTTTCTATGCTCATACCGGTTTTTCTAAAACAATCCGCCCGCATGACCCACCCAATGTCTTTGTCGCTAAAATAATTCACGCCGTTTTTGTTGCGCTCGACAAACGGGAAAGACCTTTTCCCAGCCAAAATCTAATAGCTCTAGATAAAATTCCAGTTTTCTTTTCTACACCTATGATAGTTTTTGCCATTTTTTGTTCCTTTATTCGGGTTTTATAAGGCAGTTTTCGTAAATAAATTTATGCTCATCTGGCAAATTTCGATAGATCAAATTCGCTAGATCTCTTATCTCCCATAAAGCTGCTTTTGAGCTTCTAAGGCTTAAGAAATTCTGTAAGCTTCTAGCATTTATACTCCAGCTTAACTCTGTTTTATAGCTTTCTGGAAGGCAGTATTTTGCTATATCTAAGCTTGTATTTTGGTTTAGAATTCGGCGCAAATTCTCAAGTGCATTTATACTTGCATTATCGACAAATTCATTTCCAGTAAGCACGATATAAACGCTTGCACTCTCGAAATCTCCGACCTTAAACTCGCTTTCATTTTTTAGCTCTTTTAGCGTGTAGCGCGTGGATTTTACGCTTAGACTTGCTATGCGATGACGGGCTAATTCTTGAAGTAAAGCTCTGCTAACGCCTTTTATGTAGAAGTTATAATATAAATGCTCTAACGTACTTGCGTGTTTGAATTTATTGCCTACTCTATCTATGAGTTCGACATCTTTTTCGCCGCCATTATCGCCCTTGTCAAAACTCTGCCAACAAGTGCGGATCGCATTTGAACAGACCCAAAGCGGAGTGAAATTTAGTAGTTTTACTTCCATAATATTCCTTTTTTTTTGAAGCAATTTTACCAAATTTATACTAAATTTGACAATCTCTTTTTAATAATATCCGAGACCCTAAACGAGTTTGCATATATCGTCCAAGTATATGGAACGCTTCCGCCTGTAGGCATAAATGAAGCGTCGCTAACATAAAGGTTATTTATCTCGTGAGTTTTACAGTTTTTATCCAAAACGCTAGTTTTTGGATCATCTCCAAACCTTGCTCCACCGGCTACCAAATTTGGCGGTGGAGAGCCACTAACACTATAACTAACGTCTTTTGCACCCATCTGCTTTAAAATTTCCACCGCTTTTTTAGATAAAAACTCGCCTACTTCAAGATCTTGTTTGTGGGCATCTAAGCTTATAACGCCAACCGGAATGCCGTATTTATCTCTATGAGTATCGCTAACACTAACAAAAGTCGTGTTAGTGGGAAGCCAGTCGTTAAAAACTTCAAACGTGAGTTTTCTACTTGCATAAACGTTATTTTTTATCTTTTTCATGAGCTTATCACCAAATATCAAATTTCCATTCTCATAAAACTGCGCAGTGACATTAGGGATAACGTTTGGATGCTCAAACAAAAAGTCTATAATACCACCTTTGTATCTTTTACCATCTTTTTTAAACTCATACCACTCTTGTATATGTCTGTTAAAAAACAGACCTCTGCTCATCAGATCCGCGGCGTCTTTTTGACTAAGATCTTTTAGATAAAACGTTCCGCTTCCGACTCCACCGGCTGAAAATATCAAATTTTTACCGACGTTACCTGAGTTATTTGCTAAACCATTAGCAAAATGCCTATTTTTAGAGTTCAAAAGCAGTCTTGAAGTCTCGACTGCTCCGGCCGCTACGACAAATATCTTAGCTTTTATGCTATGAGATTTTTTAAATTTATCGTAGTATAAAGCCTCTTTTACGCTAAACTTATCGCTAACTAGCTTATAAACAAAGGCTTCTGGTATAACTTTAGCCGGGCACTGCTGCAAAAACACTCTGCCGCTCCCCTTAGCCCCGCTCGCACAAGGATAAGCACCGCAAAAATGAGAGTAATAACACGCGTTTCTACCAAGATCGTTCTTAGACAAAATGGCTCTAGGGGTCGGAAGTGGCGTTAGCCCAAGCTCTATCGCAGCTTTATCAAACCACTTTGCGGCGGCATTTTCTTCTAGCTTTTCGTATGGGAACTCGGCCGTACTTCTGGGTTCGCTAAATTTATGTTTTACGACTTTGCCAGATACGCCTACGACTTTTTCAACCTTTGCATAATACGGTTCAAGCTCGTCATAGCTTATGGGCCAGTCTGCGACGTTTGCGCCTTCTATCTCTCCATAAACACTTTTTAGTTTAAAATCATTCGGTTTTAAACAATGAAAAAATCCACTCATCAAATTTGAGCTTCCACCTACAAGAGAGCCGTTCCAAAAGCTCCAAGTACCGTTATATCTACTTACTTCGCCGTTTGGCTCTTTTTCTATTACTATATGATACTCGTCTTTTAAATTTGGCGCAAACATTTTACGCCTTGAAATGGCTAACTCGTCTTTGCTAAAATCCTCTTCTTTATAAAACTTGCCTTTTTCTAAAACTACTATGCTAAATCCGGCTCTGCTTAGCTCGTACGCAACAGGGCTTGCTCCAGCTCCGCTGCCTATTATGCAGACGTCATATATCATTTACTACCTTTAAATTCGGAAATTTATTTATAAAAACGGTGTTTTGGGCTGAGGAAGTCCGGTCTCGTGAGAGATCCATTTCCAACCGTTTCCATCTGTATTTGCACCATAAATAGGATCACTAAAAACCGCTTCTGAGCAAAAAACAAGCATATCATATATCCAGCTTTCTCCCCACTCTTCATCTTTCGAAACAATTTCTAAAAGATCATTTTGCTTTTTATCGGATAAACTTAAATAATCAGACTCATACTGTTTTATACTAACATCATTTAGCCAAATCACACCATTTACGATAAAATTTTTAGCTCCTATAGAAACTTTAGAATGCGATATAATAATCTTTAAATATGACAAAACATCTATATTTAACTGAGTTATAATAGGAAAAAGATGCTTTGAAACACTATTTAATATGTTATAAATTTCATCTTTTGACAGAGTTTTGTCAGCCAAAATATTTTCATCTTGAGCAAATAAATTTATAGGTGCGGCAGAAAATGCCATAGCCCCGTAAGCGACTTTTACAAAAGAGCGTCTATCTTTCATATCTATTCATCACTGCATCAAGACTGATCTTGCCGGCTCCAAACGAGAATATAGCAAAAAGCATAACTAGATAATAAAGCGGAACTTCAAAGCCGTTATTTGCCAAACTATATCCATTGCCAAAATGTACTGCAAATATCGCCACAAGCACTATTACGATAAGTGGAACACTAATAATTCTAGCAAAAAGCCCAAGTACAAAAAGCGGAACCGCTAAAGCCTCAAATATAGCGACTAAATATACGCTTAAAAACGGAAGTGGAAAACCCATAGAAGCAAACCACTGGGCAGTCGGTTCGATATTTTGCCATTTGGGAACTGCGGTTTCATAAAAACCGTAAGCTAAAACCAAACGTATAATAAGCAAAGAGAGATGTTGGAATTTTAAGCCAAACGTATTAAAAATATTATAGAAATTTTTCATTTATTAATAAACCTTGAAAGAGATGCATGCGGCAAAAGAGCCGCATATTTTGAAGCTATAAAAACTATATCAACCGCCGCACTTACTAGCGCCGCATTTTTCAGTCTTATTTGTCTCTTTAGGCTTTTCTACTTTTGTATCGCCGCATTTGCTAGTACCACATTTTTCAGCTGCGCTAAGCGAAGTAGAAAGACCTATCAATAAAAATAGACCTACAAAAATACTAGTTAACTTTTTCATAGTTAAACTCCTTTTAAATTTGAATTGATACGGATGATATTATAATATATTTTAAAATTTAAATTTGTGATTTTCATCACAAAACTATATTAAATTTAGAAATCTTTTCAACTATCTCCAAATCAAAATATCATCTAAATTAAGTCTCATTTTAGCAGGAGCGGTTTCATCACTCATCCCCAAAGCCACAACTAAAACAGGTGTAAAGTTGTTAGTTAAATTTATAAAATTTGTTAGTGAAATTTTATCAAATCCGCCTATTATACAACTTTTTATATCCATACTATATGCGATATTTATGAGATTTGCACATAGCAAATAACATTGCAAACTTGCATAATGTGTTAGCTCATCGTTAGTTTGATGATCAAATCTGTTAGCGAAATATTTCATAGCTTTGTTATATTTTTCAGGTATAGTTTGCTTTCTTTTTACCTGATTTTGTAAAAATTCGCAGCTGCTTTTTAGATCATTTCTAGCTAGTATAATAACCGCGTGAGAACATGCTTTTACTTGATCTTGATTGTTACAAATTTTCCCAAGCTCATCTAGCTCATCAGATTTACTGATAACAACAAATTTCCAAGGCTCAAGCCCGCATGAACTAGGAGTAAGTCTAGCAAAATTCAAAATCTCTTTTATCTTTGCGTTTTCTATCTTTTCGTTTTTAAATTGTCTACACGAAAAGCGATTTTGCATTATATTTTTCAAGGTATATCTCCTTTAAATTTAATTATTTTATAATTTTAGCCTTAGCAGATAAACTCATGATCTTTAGTTCATAAATACTAATTTTCTTAAGCGAACCTTGCACTGCTGTGTTGAAATACTCCATATATTTAGGAGTATATTTTTCGCAAAGTAGGCGCAAAGCTTCTATTTTTTCCTCTTCTTGCGTAATTTCATAAGCTTTGGTTGTAGCTATTGCACTGCAGTATTCAGTAGTAAAAACCCTACCTCCAAGTTCGCTTGCGCTGTCTTTTATACTTTGACAAAACTCATGGCTAGGCGTAGGTACTCTGTTTTGGTTAACGGCGACTAGAGTAACACTCTTGCCATCTTTATACAATCTTGCTTTTGAGCCTGTCTTTGCTCCATGAATGAAAACACTCATGCCATCTCTGGCTACAGAGATAGGAATGCTAAATACCTCACCGTATTCATCTACGCAGCTAAGCGTCGCATACTCGCTCTCGTCTATTATTTTAAGGGCTGTTTGTCGGTCTAATTCACGGTCACTTCGTCGCATAACGCTTCCTTACTTAATCTTTTTATCTTTTAGATAGCTTTCTAATTTATCATTATCCAAAACTTCATCAAATTCGCTTTTACTTCTATACTCTCAAGAAATTTTTTAAAATCAGGATTTTTAATGCTTAATTCATTCATCACAGAATAATCTAAGCTTTCTTTGAATTTAGCCCTAGCTAAAATCACACTTTCATCAACATTTTGCGAACTAAGGCTAATAACTCCTATACCAAATGAAAAACTCAAACGCTTAATCAAATCCATAAGCTCCTCATCGCCCTCATCGATATCAAGCGCAACAAGGTAACCCTCATTCGCCCAGCTTGAATTACTCACAGCTTGAAAATAATATTCTCTAAAACTACCAACACTTAGATGTTTTTTCATTTCAAAAGCATAGATTTTGATTGGAAGCGAATTAAATTTGCCTATAAATTTATTTAGCTCTTTTTGGTAATCTCTATATTCAAAACTAACTCCAACTATATCTGGATATAGCCATTTATCTATACTTTTTTGAAATTTTTTACTACTTTCGTGATAGATTGTTTTAGTATAAGCTTTAAAATATTCACTTGTAAAAATAAATCTAGTTAAAAGTGAATGCAAATCTCGCTCATTATATACAGTTTGTGGCTCTTTTTGGACTATTTGATCTACTAAATGTTGAGATTTTAAATTTATATATTGATTTTTTAGTTTTATAAACATAGGCTTTGTACTAACCACTTCAAATATAAAGTTTGGATTATTTTTTAATATCAACAAATACACGAGCATAAAAGACTGCCAAGGTGTTTTACCTCCTAAATTTAGTTCATCGGTTAATCCAAATTCTTTTGCTATAAAATACATTTTATTAAGTTTTAAAGCCTCTTTTTTACGCTCCAAAATCTCTTTTGCTACTTCTATAACAGATCTTGCTATTTCAATATCTCACCTCATTGAAAGTTATCTTTTAAAAATATCAATTTGAGCTTTTAGATCTTCGCCGATGCTCATACTTAACAAATCAGAAAACGTATTTAAGATATTTTCTAAATATTTATCATTAGTTTTAAAATAATTACTAACGCTAGTGGCTATTTTGCGATCATAAGCGATTTTATATGAATCTGTCACCATTTTAACTAAGTTTATGATTATTCTTCTAAATTTCTTATCTAAATCATCATTTTGATAATTGGAAATAAAAACTCCGTATTTAAAATCTCTATTTAAAAGTATTGTTGAATCTTCAATTAACTCTTTTTCTGTAACATCATTATTTACCAGCCTATAAAGAACACCAAATAATGCTAGCATAATTTGTTTACGATTTTTTAGAATTTCTGCTTGATTGGAGCTTAAATCTCCGCTGGTTTTCAAATCTTTTTCTATTGCAAGATATTTATTGTATAAAGCAATACAATCCACCACAAAGGTTTTTTTATTTTTATCCGCCATATAATTTTGCTTAAACAATCTATTGTAGGTATCATTTTGTTCAAAAATAGCTTTTTTACCAGATCTTGCGGTTCCTGGTTTTTGTAACACAAAAGACAAAATCATTTGACCGAATTCATCATTTTTAATAGATACTTTTAGTTTAGATGGTTGTTTTACGCCTCTTTTTATTTCAAAGAAAATACCTTCTTCAGCAAATTTTCTACTTAACTGCACCATCTCCGGAGTATTAGATTTTAAGTCTCTCGGCAAAATTGGTTTTTGAGAATTTGTGGCTTCGGCAATTTTAGTATAAAATGACAAATTAGGATCTTTCTTTTTTTCTGCCACAATCTTACAAGGAACATAAAACTCTTGGCTATTATTACCTTTGTATTCCGCAATTCTATTAGTTGTTTGACCACCATTAACAATAGAAAATTTATTAAGTTTTATAGAATTACCATCCACATCAAAATCTTCGCACGCAATAACAATTCCATTATTTAAAAACCAAAAGTTTTCTCTTTCTTTATCACTACTAAGCGTTTTTCTAATGCCATCATCAACAAGCTTATTAGGGATATATTTCCTAATGTTTAGGTCAAACAAACCTTTTTTGAGTATTTATTGTACAAATTCACTATAGACTTTGAAGACACATTAACCATAACACCGCAAGATGTATTAGATTCATATTCGAGATAATTTCCTTTTTTATCGATCAAAATTTTTGCTTCCATAACAGTTTCAAGAGTTTGTTGACTCTCTTCTATTTTACGCTCAATATCTGCTATTGTATATAAAGATACCATATCTATTGAGAAGCCATGTTTTGCAATTTCAATCTTATTTGTTATTGCTTGCTTGTCTAAATCTGATGAAGTAAATAAATGATATTCAATATTTGTGGATCCTTCATCTGGCAATCTATCAATGAAATTTTGTATTGTTCTTTTGACTCTATCATTATATATACCAGTATTGCCAACTGTAAAATTATGAATTGTACTATACATCTTATCTAATTCAGCAATAATGTCAGCATATGACAAATTATCAGTAAACTTAGATTGGCATACAACAACTTTTAACTCTTCTTCATCAAAATAGGCAAAATCTATTCCGCCATCATTTGCACCATCCGTTATAAAATCTTCTTGATCTACATACTCCACATCAAAGAAATATTTTAATAATACATGGCTAAAAGCTCTATCGTCTGCTAATTTTTGATTGTTTAAAATAATTTTAGACTGCTTAATTTCCCCCAATAGAATATGACTCATTTTGGACTCCTTAATAATTTTATATACTAATATCTCACTCCGTTTTGTTTCAAAAAATCTCTTAAATCGTCGTATTCACTATTTGTAAAGTATCGCCATTTGCCCTCGCCTAGTTGATCTAGGCTAACACGACCAAAACTAACGCGTTTTAGATCCATAACTTCAAGATCAAAATACCCGAAAAATCTTCTTAATTCGCGGTTTTGTCCTTCGTTTATGATGACTTTTAATCTTGTATATCCGCCGCTAAAACTGATGATTTTATATGCCAAAAATGGCTTAAATTCCATAGAAATTTGCTTTGTTCTAGCGTGAGCGCCTTTTGTGGCATCTTTAGCGAAAAATCCCTCTTGCATCGCAGCTATGACGTTTGGAGTTATCTCTCCTTTGATTTTTAGATAGTATTCTCGCTCTATATCACTTCCCATAAGGGCTTCAGCGATCGCAGGAGCGTCAGTAAGAAGCAAAAGTCCCTCGCTAGCAAAATCCAGCCTACCTATGCTTATAAATTTAGAAAGACCCCTTGGGAGATTATCATAGATAGTTTTTCTACCGCGATCATCTTTTTTAGTTACTAACTCACCTTTTTGTTTGTTATATACTATAATGCTAAACTCTTTTTTTAGCCTTATAAATCGTCCGTTTATCTTGATTTTATCGTCTTCTTTTACATCTGTTGCTAAGTTGTCGATTACTTTGTTATTGATACTAACTTTACCATTTTTTACTAACTCATCTGCTTCACGGCGTGAGTAATTTGTGTTGTGTGAAATAAATTTATTTATACGCATTATAGTCCTAAACTTGTTAAATCGTGGATATGCAAAGCTCCGATTGGTTTTTTATCTTTTGTTATGATTAGAATTTGAATTTTATACTCCTCTATGAGTTTTAAAGCATCATAGGCTAGCATATTTTCATCTTCTAGCACCTTTGGATTTTTAGTAGCAAATTTAATAGCTTGATCATTTATATTAAAATTCTCGTTACCCAATGCGCGTCTTAGATCGCCATCGCTTAGAACTGCTACTAACAAACCGTTTTTATTTGTTAGTAAAACCGTGCCTAATTTGCCATGAGTCATTGAATTAATCGCAAATTTTAAACTAACATCATCACTAACAATAGGCAATTCATCTTTTCTCATCACATCTTTTACTTTTAGATAAAGTCTCTTACCAAGACTACCACCTGGATGAAGCATAGCAAAATCTTCTTTTTTAAATTCTTTTAATTGCATCAAACACACAGCCAAAGCGTCTCCTAAAGCTAAAGTCAAAGTAGTAGAAACAGTAGGTGCGGCACCCAAAGGACAGGCTTCGCGGACTATGTCAAGACTAATAAATGCATCGCTTAACATCTCTAGACTTGAGCCGCTTTTTGCCATTCCTATTATTTTTATACCGCGCTTTTTAATGTGCGGAAGTATCAATAGAAGTTCACTGCTCTCACCGCTAAAACTAATAGCCAAAACAGCGTCGTTTTGACTTATCATACCAAGATCGCCATGAAGCGCTTCAGTAGGATGCAAAAAAAAGCTAGGAGTTCCAGTACTTGCCAAAGTAGCTGCTATCTTAGCTCCTACAAGCCCACTCTTACCCACGCCTGATATTATGAGCTTTCCTTTGCAAGAAAATGCTAAATTTACAGCCTTTTCAAATTTAAAATCCAGTAATTCTACTTGTCTTTTTAACTCATCTGCTTCTAAGCTTAATACCTCTTTAGCGATACTCAAAATATCCATTTTTTCTCCGTTTAAATTTACTATCACATCAAATACACAACCGGAACAATGGTAGGGTACTTTTTAATCTTTCTAAATATATGTTTTCTAATAACTTGCCTAATTTGATTTTCTAACGCTCTTTGATCGTGAAGCAATTCATCTTTAACATTGCTTAAAAACTGCAAAAGAACCTCTTCCATCTCTTTGCTAAGATTTTTACTCTGTCTTTCGCTAACCAAACCATAGCTTATAACACGATTTTGAATTAAAGTTTTAGCATTTTTATCAATCTGAGATATTATAGTTACCACTCCAGCCTCAGCCAATTTTTGTCTATCTATAACAACATCATCAGAAATTTGCTTATTGATTTGATTGTCTATGAAAACCTTACCTGTTTTTACAGTTTTTAATCTTTTTATATATTTTTGACAAACTTCTATCTGATCACCATCGCTCATAAGATAAGTATTTCTCTCATCAACACCACATGCTATAGCAGTCTCTTTGTGTCTTACTATATGATTATACTCGCCATGAACCGGTAAGAAAAATTTAGGTTTTACAAGTCTTAGCATAAGCTTTTGCTCTTCTTGGGCGGCGTGTCCGCTTACATGAATTTCGCTAAAGTCTTGATGAGCTACGCTTGCACCGCTTTTTAAAAGATAATTAAGCACTGTTGAAACACTTGTTTCATTTCCGGGAATCGCTTTTGAGCTGATGATTATCTGATCTGTTGGTTTGATTTTGATATATTTATGTTCATCAGTCGCCATTCTATATAGCGCGCTCATAGTCTCGCCCTGACTTCCTGTGGTTACTATAAGAACTTCGTTATCTGGATATTTGCTGACTTCGTTTGCATCGATAAATATCTTTTTATCTAAATTTACATATCCTAGCTCGATAGCAGTCCAAAGATTTCTCTCCATACTTCTACCTATAACACAAACTTTTCTACCATGCTTTACGCCACGCTCAATGGCTTGATAAACACGGTGGATATTTGAGCTAAACGTACTCATGATAACCCTGCCTTTTGATGTTGCAAATATGGCATCAAAAGTCTTTCCTACGCTACTTTCACTCTTTGTAATACCCTCTTTGTAGCTATTTGTAGAGTCGCTTAACATACACAAAACGCCTCTTTCTCCATAATATGCAAGTCTATTTAAATCTGTCGGATAGCCATCAATTGGAGTATGATCTATCTTAAAATCTCCGGTATGAAGAATTGTTCCTGCTTTTGTAGTGATAACTAACGCGCTCGCATCTATAATAGAGTGAGTTATATGAATAAGCTCTATCTCAAAGTCACCTATCTCATAAAGTTTTCTTTTTTCTATGGGACGAAAATAGCTTCTGTGGGCCTTCAGACCGTGTTCTTCAAATTTATTGCTTATCATTCCTAATGGAAGCGGAGTTGCATAAATAGGAAACTGGAATTCCTTAAAAAAATACGGAACGGCTCCTATATGATCCTCATGTGCGTGAGTGATGATTATGCCGCGAACTTTTTGTTTTATCTTACGTATATAATCAAAATCAGGTATCAAAATATCCACACCATGCATACTCTCGCTCGGAAAACTCATACCGATATCCACTATAATAGCATCATTGTCAGTCTCAAATACGGTCATATTCCCACCGATCTCGCCAAGTCCGCCAAGCGGAGTTATTTTGATCTTATGTTCGCTTGAGTTTAGATATTTTAATGGATTAAGTCTTAATTCGTGAGAGGCTCTATTTGCTTCTATAGAAGCTTGCATATCTTTTTGCCAGCCTTCGTTTCCGCTAATTTTTACGGTATTATTACCGTTTTTATGTTTGCGTTTTTTAGGTTTTTTTACCTCTGATTCTGCTATATCTGTTGCGACTTCATTTGCTTGTACGTTTTGCGTATTAGCATTTGCTTGTTTTTTTAGGTTGTCTCTGTGGTGTTTGTATCTGTGTTTTCTATTTGTTCTTTCAGCCACAGGGGTTTTGTTTTCTTCGTTCATTTTCAGCCTCTTTAAATAGTTTTAAATATAAGGCGACACTAAGCTCGTGCGGACGAATAGTATAAGAGAGATTCTCAGTATTAAAAAATATTTCTAATCTGTCTCTTTGAACTAAATTTGATAAATTTTTTAACAGAGTTTTTCTAGGAGCGCTAAATGCTACACGTAAAAAATTCTTGAAATTATCATATTTTAAATTTAAGCTCAAATCTCTATCTTTTATGATTCTAATGACTGATGAGATAACTTTCGGCGGAGGATTAAAAGCACTACTTGGCACATCAAAAAGCAACTCACATTTGCCTTTTAACCATGTTAAAATAGCCAAAGAACTAAATTCTTTATCGCCGGCTTCGCTACTAAATTTTATAGCAACTTCACGTTGTATCATCACAACTAAACCTTTGCAATTTTTATCGTCTATAGCTTTTAATATCATATTTGTTGCCACGTAATAAGGCAAATTTGCAACCAAAAAATACTCACTTGCGCTTAGTTTATCCCACGCATTTAAAGCATCTGAGTTTATTATATTTAACTTTCCACTATCTAGTTCGCTTCTAAATTTATCTAATAAAATTGTATAAAGCTCACTATCTATCTCAAAACAATCAATCATACTGTCTAACTTAACAAGCTTTTGTGTTAAATCACCTAAGCCAGGCCCAATCTCTACTATGCGCTTAACATCGTTGGGAATCGCTTGGATGATTTGATTTTTTATATTTTCATCTTGTAAAAAATTTTGACCGAATTTTTTCTTTGCTTTTATCATCGCGTTTATGTTACCTGAATTTGACTTACAAACTAATTAAATTTAATTTTCAAATTTAAATAATAACTTTTTATTATCCACCATATAATAAGTAAAATATATACACAAAATCCACATATAACAAGCGCCATTCCGGCTCCAAATTTACTGCCAAAACTCCTGATATAACAGCTCCTATCGGTGTAGAGCCCAGGAAAAATAGAATATACACGCTCATCACTCTACCTCTGAAATCTTCTCTTGAGTTTAACTGCAAAAGCGAATTTATAGTAGAAACACATATCATAAAACTAAATCCGGTCATTGCTAAAAATACCCCGGCTGTAGTAAAATCCCTGCTAAGACCGATTGCTATTAAAAACGTAGCGGCTATAAATGGCATAATTTTAACGGTTTTATAGCTGATATTTTTACTTGTAAACGCTACCCAAAGTGCGCCAAAAAACGATCCGATTCCTAAAAAAGCCATAAGATAAGCAAAAGTATCTTCGGCTCCGCTTAAGCTATATTTTGATAAAGAAGATATTGTCACATTATAATTTGGCAAAAATGTTCCTACTATAAGAACGACTATCAAAGGGCTTATAAGAATTTCACGTTTTTTTATGTAGTGAAATCCTGAAAATATCGATTTTAATATATTTTCTTTGCGTTTATTTGTTTTTGAGGGATTATGTTTTATAAAAAATAAACTTATAAAAATCGCTATAAATGAGACTGAATTTAGAAAAAAACAGGCCGCTAGTCCAAATTTAGTCATAACTATACCGGCAAAAAAAGGACCCATGATCCTAGCTATGTTTACAGACATTGAGTTTAGTGCAACCGCATTGGGAATATCTCCTTTGTCGTCTATTAATTCATATAAAAACGACTGTCTGCAAGGCGAATCAAGACAATTACAAAGACCTGTTAAAAATGCTAAAAATAGTATAATAGGATACGATGCAAAACCAAAAACAACACTAAGAGCAAAGATTAAAGATGTTAAACAAAGTCCTGTTTGGGTAATTTTTAGTATAAGTTTTTTATCAATTTTATCTAATAGCGCACCTGAAAATAGCGAAAAAACAAGAAGCGGCAAAAACTGTACTGCGGCTACTATACCAACTAACGTAGCGTTATTTGTAACTTCAAGCGCCAGCCAAGGCTGAGCGATATTTTGCATCCAAGTTCCTGTTTGAGATATCATCATCCCGAACCAGTATAGCCTGAAATTTCTGTATTTTAACGCTTTTAGCGGATTTGAAAATTTATTTGGCACAGCTTCTTCTTGAGTAATTTATATCTATTTTATCAAAATATAGGTTAATAGTGATTGAATGTTCTATTTAAGTAAATTTTCTAAGCTTTTATTGTAAAATGATGATAAAAAAGAGTTTTTATGGATAAATTTGCAAAACGTATAATTCCTTGTTTGGATGTAAATAATGGACGCGTGGTAAAAGGTATAAATTTCGTAGGACTTCGCGACGCAGGAGATCCGGTCGAAGTTGCCAAACGCTACAACGACGAAGGCGCTGATGAGCTTTGTTTTTTAGACATCACTGCAAGTAGCGACGGTAGAGATACTATCGTACATGTAGTAGAAGAAGTAGCAAGGCAGCTTTTTATACCTCTAACAGTCGGCGGCGGTATAAGAAAAATAGATGATATCTCAAGACTTTTAAACGTAGGTTGCGATAAAGTAAGTCTAAACTCCGCAGCCATTCACAATCCAAATTTGATAAGCGAAGCTGCAAATAAATTCGGCTCACAATGCGTAGTCGTAGCTATAGACGTAAAAAAAGTGGACGGGAGCTATCACGTATTTATAAACGGCGGTAGAGTAGATACTAAAATCGACGCTTATGAATGGGCAAAAAAAGTTTATGAACTAGGCGCAGGAGAGATACTGCTAACTTCTATGGATAGCGACGGCACAAAAAACGGCTACGACCTTGAAGTCACATCTAAAATATCAAATTTAGTCGGCATCCCGGTCATCGCAAGCGGTGGTGCCGGAACTATGGAGCATATCTTAGAAGCGTTTAAATTCGGCGCTGACGCTGCGCTTGCTGCAAGTATATTTCACTATAAAGAGATAGAAATATCGGAGCTCAAAAAATACCTTTTAGCAAACGATATCGGAGTTAGAATTTGATAGTTTGCGCCGGACTTAATGAGAGTTTTGAATTTGCCGTTCCGATAGGTGTAGGAATCACAAGCTCAGCTATAAATTTAACTAAATTATTAACTGCAAATAAAGCAGACGAGATCATTTTTGTGGGAACTTGCGGATTATATAAAGATGGAAATCTTTTAGATATTTATGAGAGTAAAACAGCCGTAAATTTAGAAATTTCGTCCTTGCTTGGACTTTCATATTCTCCACTATTTTCTTCGCCGATTGTGCAAAATTTGAAATATGTTTCACAAGAAACATTGATAACGAACTCATCAAATTTTATAACAACGAATAGAGATATCGCACAAAAATTTAGTGAACTTGGACTTTTTATGGAAAATATGGAGCTATACTCCGTCTTAGAAACGGCAAAACAATTTAAAATTCCTGCTCGCGGGATTCTATGCGCTACAAACTTTTGTGAACCTAACGCGCATAATGAATTTATAAAAAACCATAAAAAAGCAAAGCTAAATTTAGAAAAATATTTGAAAGAAAGAGACATTATATGAGAAATTTATTAGATCTATCTCAAGATGAACTAGCAAATTTACTATCACCGAAATTTAGAGCTAAACAAATTTATGAGTGGGTTTATAAGAAAAATGCAAGAAGTTTTGATGAGATGACTAACATATCAAAAGATGTTAGAGAAAATTTGAAAAGCGAATTTTACCTTGATCCACTAACTTGCGTTAGGAGTGAAACCAGCAAAGACGGAAGCATAAAGTATCTATTTAAACTAACAGATGGCAAAACTATCGAAAGTGTTTTACTACCTATGAAAGGGGAAATTTCAAGCGAGGATGGCAGCGTAGAACGTCACGCGCGTTATACTATCTGTGTTAGTTCGCAAGTCGGCTGTAAGATGGGCTGTAGCTTTTGCCTAACGGCTAAAGGTGGATTTGTTAGAAATCTCAGCGCCGGAGAGATCGTAGCACAAATTTTATGGATAAAAAGAGAAAATAATATACCTTACGAACGCAGAGTAAATGTCGTATATATGGGTATGGGCGAACCGCTTGATAATCTTACTAACGTTAGTAAAGCAGTTAGCATTCTAAAAGACAACGACGGACTTGCTATCGGCGCTAGACGTCAGACTATAAGCACTAGCGGACTTGCGTCTCAGATAAAAAAACTAGGTGAGCTTGACCTTGGAGTGCTTCTAGCTATATCGCTTCACGCCGTAACAGATGAGCTTCGCGCAAAACTTATGCCGATAAACAAAGCTTATAACATAGCTGCCGTTATGGACGCAGTGAGAGCTTTTCCCATCGATATGAGAAAAAGAGTTATGTTTGAATATCTTATAATGGATAAAGTCAATGACAATCTAAGCGACGCAAAAGCACTTGTCAAACTTCTACACGGTATAAAAGCAAAAGTAAATTTAATACTTTTCAATCCGCATGAAGGAAGCCAGTACCAAAGACCGAGCATAGAAAACGTGGACAATTTCAGAACTTATCTGCAAAGTCGCGGCGTAACTTGCACTATTCGTCAAAGTAAAGGACTTGATATAAGTGCTGCTTGTGGTCAGCTAAAAGAGAGAAGTAAGGTTGAAATGTGAGTTCAAAAAGAGAATTTTTAGACTTTGTTTTAGAAGGTTTAGACAACATCAGCTTTAAAGTGATGATGGGCGAATTCATACTATATTATAAAGGCAAAATCATAGGCGGAATATATGATGATAGACTACTAATAAAAAAGACGAAATCCGCCGAAAAAATCATAAAAAATATAAAATAAGGACTACCATATCCTAATGCAAAAGAGATGATTTTGATCGAGAACTTAGAAGATAAAAAATATTTAATGCAACTTTTTAAAGAAATTTATCAAGAATTATACGTCAAAGGAATATAAAAAATGAATCTACTAGATATAGTTCAAATCTGTTTTATCGCAATTGTAGTGATAATAGGTCTTAGCGGAATTTTATTCGTCATAAAAAATGAAAAGAAATAAAAATTTATAAAGCGTATTTTAGGATCACTGCTATATTAAATTTCAAAATTATTTATTAAAATTAAAATCTTGTTCTGATCTTATCTCAAATACTTGATCTTTAAATTTAAATTTAACTGATTTTGCGTGGAGCATTAGCCTTGATGCTCCAGTATTTTTCACCCTATCGCGCTCGCTCATCACGCCATCTAAAATTTGCTCTACATTAAATTTATCCAAGCCGTAAATCGGATCACCCAAAATTCTATGTTTCATATGAAACAAATGTAAGCGAATCTGATGTTGTCTTCCGGTGAGTGGATAACACTCAACCAAGCTGATATCAAATTTAGGATAATACTCTACGAGTTTTACTACGGTCACAGCTCTCTTTCCTTCCGGACAAATTTCCATTCTGATTTTTATATCATCATAATCTTTTGTTATATCCATATTTTTATCGATAACAAAACCTTGGATATTATCAAAAAATTCTAGCTTATCTTTAAAATCCTCAAAGTCATTTATATGAAATTTATCAAGTCCATTACCGTCAAATTTGCCTCTCACAAAAGCCAGATAAGTTTTTGCTACTGCCCTATTTTCAAAAGATTTTTTTAAATTTAACGCGGAATTCGCATTTTTAGCCACAACGATAACTCCGCTTGTTTCTCGGTCAAGTCTATGGGCAACACAAGCTTTTTTGCCCCACAAAGACCAAATTTCATCACATAAACTATACTCGCAATTTCTACCATTTGGATGAGATAAAACTCCGCTTGGTTTATCAAATACACCAAACTCGTCACATTCAAATATAGGTTTTAATCCCTTTGGCTCACACTCGTAATCTATAAAATAAGCTTCCCCGAAAACCGGATCGTTTTTACCGCAAACAGCGTCATTTACGAGCAATCTACCTTTGTCACAAAGCTTTTGAGCTTCTTTCATACTATAACCTAAATTTAAAAAAATACGGTAAGCTTTTTCGCCCAAAAAATATCCTAATTTAAACTTTTTATAAGCCATTTCTAACCAACATTTCAGCCTTATTTTTGTATAATTTCAACTTAAAAATTATACAAAATTTATTATAAAAAAGGGTATAAAGTGGTAGATAGATACTCCAGAAAAATTATGAGCGATAAATGGAGCATGCAAGCAAAATATGATGCTTGGCTAAAAGTAGAACTAGCAGCTGTAAAAGCATGGAATAAACTAGACTTTATCCCAGATGATGACTGTGAAAAAATATGCAAAAACGCTAAATTCGATATAGCTCGCATAGACGAGATAGAAAAAACTACGAAACACGACGTTATAGCCTTTTTAACTAGCGTAAGCGAAAGCTTAGGAGAAGAGAGTCGTTTCGTACATTTTGGTATGACGAGCAGTGACTGTATAGATACTGCTGTCGCACTTCAGATAAAAGATAGTTTAGATCTCATACTTGAAGATATATCAAATTTAATGAATGCTTTAAAAACTCGCGCGATAGAACATAAAAATACGCTTATGGTAGGTCGCAGCCACGGAATTCACGGTGAGCCGATAACATTTGGTTTAGTGCTTGCTATATGGTATGACGAGATAAAAAGAGCTTACGAACTTCTAGAACATGCTAAAAAGACGATAAGCGTAGGTATGATAAGCGGAGCTATGGGAAACTTCGCTCACGCTCCGCTTGAGCTTGAAGAGCTTGTTTGTGAGTATCTTGGTCTAAGTCCTGCTCCAGCGTCAAATCAAGTCATACAAAGAGACAGATACGCTCAAGTCGTAAGCGCGCTTGCCCTGCTCGCTAGTAGTTGCGAAAAAATAGCGGTCGCGATAAGGCACTATCAAAGAACAGAAGTTTATGAAGCCGAAGAGTACTTTAGTCCCGGACAAAAAGGCTCAAGCGCTATGCCTCATAAAAGAAATCCAGTCTTAAGCGAAAACGTGACCGGTCTTTGTAGAATGATCCGCTCATATACTATCCCGGCTATGGAAAACGTAGCTTTATGGCACGAAAGAGATATCAGCCATAGCTCAGTCGAGAGATTTATACTTCCTGATAGTTTCGTAACGACTGATTTTATGCTAAATCGTCTTACGAATTTAATCTCAAATTTAGTAGTATATCCGGAAAATATGATGAAAAATCTAAATCTAACCGGCGGACTTGTATTTTCTCAACGCGTCTTGCTTGAACTTCCAAAACGAGAAGTTAGCCGCGAAGATGCTTATAAAATCGTCCAAAGAAATGCTATGAAAGTATGGGCTGATCTGCAAGAAGGCAAAAAAGCCATAGACGAAAACGGACACAGTCTATTTTTACAAAATTTACTAAACGACATCGATCTAAGAGCAAAATTAAACGAAAAAGAGATAAAAGAGTGCTTTGACTATAGCTACTATACAAAGAACGTAGATAAAATCTTTAAAAGAGTATTTAAATAGTACTAAATAATACAGCTAAATTTGCCGACTAAATTTAGCTTTTTTGATAATCAAATTTAAAAGGTCAAACATATAAATGAAAGTCATAAAACGTAACGGAAGAACAGAAGAATTAGATATTTCAAAGATTAAAAAATACACAAGCGAAGCAGTAGCAGGCTTAGACAACGTAAGTCTCAGCGAGCTTGAAGTAGACGCGAAAATTCAGTTTCGCGACAATATCACTACCGAAGAAATTCAACAAACTCTCATAAAAACCGCAGTTGATAAGATAGATATAGATCGCCCGAACTGGACATTCGTAGCAGCAAGACTATTTTTATACGATTTATATCACAAAACAACCGGATTTAGCGGATACAACTCGCTCAAAGAGTATTTTGAAAAAGGTGAAAAAAACGGACGCATACTTCTTGGTCTAAAAGAAAAATACGATCTTGAAGATCTAAACGCATATATAAAGCCTGAACGTGATTTGCAATTTACCTATATTGGTATAAAAACGCTTTATGATAGATATCTTATAAAAGATAGAAATGCAAAACCTATCGAGCTACCTCAACATATGTTTATGGCAATCGCTATGTTTTTAGCTCAAAATGAGCTTGACTCTCAAAGCTGGGCAAAGAAATTTTACGATCTGATAAGTAAATTTGAAGTGATGCTTGCGACTCCTACTTTAAGCAACGCTAGAACCACTCGACATCAGCTCTCAAGCTGCTATGTCGGAAGTACTCCTGATAATATAGAAGGAATTTTCGATAGCTATAAAGAGATGGCGTTGCTTTCTAAATTCGGCGGCGGTATCGGCTGGGACTGGTGTAAAGTGCGCGCGATGGGCGGAAGTATAGACGGACATAAAAACGCTGCGGGCGGCATAATTCCGTTTTTAAAAGTTACAAACGATATAGCAGTCGCAGTCGATCAGCTAGGAACTAGAAAAGGCGCCATCGCGGTTTATATCGAGCCTTGGCATATGGACGTAAGTGACTTTTTAGATCTACGTAAAAACTCGGGCGAAGAGCGCAGACGTGCTCATGAGCTATTTCCTGCTTTATGGATAAATGATCTTTTTATGAAAAGACTTAGCCAAAATGAGAGATGGACTCTATTTGATCCGGCTGATACTCCAGATCTTTGCGATTTATACGGCGACGAGTTTGAAAAACGCTATATCGAGTATGAAAAAGATCCACATATAGCTAAGAGTAGTATGCTAGCAAAAGAGCTTTGGAAAAAGATACTTACAAACTATTTTGAGACCGGAATGCCGTTTTTATGCTTTAAAGATAATGCAAACAGAGCCAACCCAAATGCTCATAAAGGTATCATAAGAAGCTCAAATTTATGCACCGAGATATTTCAAAATACAGAGCCGAATTACTACCAAACAAAAGTCGTTTTTGATGATGGAAGTTTTAAGCTATTTGATGAGAGTGAAGATATAACCGTAGATGGTGGATATACTAAAAAAGCGAAAAAAATAACCGCTCTTGATAGACTTGATAATAAAGATATATTTATAGTAGAAAAAGGTATAAAAGAGGGAAAAACTGCCGTTTGTAACCTAGCAAGTATAAACTTAAGCAAGATAAACTCAAAAGAAGATATCGCAAGAGTCGTGCCTATCGCTATAAGAATGCTTGATAATGTTATAGATCTAAATTTCTACCCTCACGCTAAAGTCAAACATACGAATTTAGCCAGTCGTTCAATCGGGCTTGGAGTTATGGGTGAGGCGCAGATGTTAGCCGAAAAAGGTATTATTTGGGGAAGTTATGAACATCTTGAGTTTATAGATGAAGTAATGGAAAACATTAGTTATAACGCCATCTATGCTTCATCTAATTTAGCTGTTGAAAAAGGAGCTTATCCTGATTTTGAAGGTTCAAACTGGTCAAAAGGTATATTTCCTATTGATATGGCAAATAAAAACGCAAAAGCTCTTATAAACAGAGGCGGACTATTTGATCAAAATAGCTGCGACTGGGAAAAACTAAGAGCGAAAGTAAAAGAAGGCGGAATGAGAAACGGTTATCTTATGGCAATCGCTCCGACTTCAAGTATAAGCATTTTAGTAGGAACTACTCAAACAATCGAACCTGTTTATAAACGTAAATGGTTTGAACAAAATTTATCCGGAATGATACCTTCGGTAGTACCAAATTTAAATACCGAAACTTGGCAATTTTATACACCAGCTTACGAACTCGATCAAAAGCTTATCATAAAAGCCGGAGCCGTACGTCAAAAATGGATAGATCAAGGTCAAAGCTTAAATATATTTATGAGCTTAGACAAAGCTAGCGGAAGATATCTAAGCGAAATTTACACTCTAGCTTGGGAATTAGGCGTAAAATCTACTTACTATTTAAGAAGTGAAAGTCCGGATTCTAGTCATCTTGATAACAAACCTATGGATAGAAGCGTAGAGTGTGAGGGTTGTCAGTAAGATATTTTCAAACTCAAATTTAAACTAAAAAACTTCTTAAACCTACTTTTTTAATTGACGTCAGACAAAATTTTAAATCTCTGACGTCGAAATAAACCTAAATTTACAAAATAACCCATTGAATAATAAATTATATTTTAAATTTAAAATTACTTTTGATGAAAAATAATTTTTCAGTCAATTTTCGATATAATTGAAAGTTTTTTAAAATCAATCAAAGGAGTTCTTGTGGATAATCTACACGAACATAAACTAAAGCGTGGTATGAACTCACGCCATTTAAATATGATAGCAATCGGCGGAGCTATAGGCACTGGATTATTTGTAGCTAGCGGAAATACGATCGCTACGGCCGGTCCTGGAGGAGCACTTTTAGCTTACGCATTAATAGGTTTTATGGTATATCTGCTTATGCAAAGCCTTGGAGAAATGGCTACGTATATGCCAGTCGCCGGAAGCTTTGAAGAGTATAGCGCTAGATTTATCAGTCCATCTTTTGGATTTGCCATCGGTTGGAATTACTGGTTTAATTGCGCTATAACAGTCGCGGCCGAGCTTGTCGCAGCGGCGATAGTTATGAAATTTTGGTTTCCGGATGTTCCATCTACTCTCTGGTCTGCTCTATTTTTGAGCGTTATTATTATTATAAATTATTTTAGTTCGGGTGTTTTTGGAGAGAGTGAGTTTTGGTTTGCTCTTATAAAAGTTGTGACTGTTTTGGCTTTTATAATCCTTGGTTTAGCAATGATATTTGGTATTATGAACGGTCATTCTAGCGGCTTTTCAAACTGGACTTTAGTGAGTGATAGCGGAGAGTCCGCACCATTTGTAAATGGCTGGTTCGGGATACTTGCCGTGTTTATGGTGGCTGGTTTTAGCTTTCAAGGAACCGAATTAGTTGCAGTGGCTGCAGGAGAGGCAAAAAATCCTGAAAAAAGTATACCAAAAGCGATAAATGCGATATTTTGGCGAATTTTACTTTTTTACATTTTTGCGATCGCGATAATAGGAACTTTAGTTCCGTTCACTGATCCAAATTTACTTAGAAACGATGAAACAGACATAGCTCAAAGTCCATTTACTATGGTATTTAATCGCGCCGGTATAGCATTTGCCGCTAGCGTTATGAATGCGGTTATTTTTACTGCTATTTTTAGTGCCGGAAACTCATGGTTATACTCTAGTACAAGAATGCTCTACGCCCTAGCCCACTCAGGCAAAGCTCCAAAGATATTTGGTAAAACAAACAAAAGAGGTGTTCCTATCTACGCTCTTATCGCTACGGCTATCATCGGAGCAGCTTGTTTTTTCACATCGTTTATGGGGGACGGCTCAGCTTATAGTTGGCTTATAAATGCTTCTGCGCTTGCCGGATTTATCACATGGATGGGTGTAGCATGGGCGCATTATAAATTTAGAAAAGCTTATGTTTTACAAGGCAATGATCCTGCAAATTTACCGTTTCGCGCAAAATGGTATCCTCTTGGGCCTACTCTTGCTCTTATTATGTGCGCTATCGTAATCATAGGACAAAACTTTGAGTCATTTATGCAAGGCAAAGATATGGTAAGCTTACTTACAAGTTATGTAGGACTTTATCTATTTTTAGGAATTTGGTTTGTTCATAAAATCATGACAAAATCAAAACCGATTGATCCCCTAAAAGCAGATCTTAGCAGAAATCACGCTCATATATAAATTTAAGAGCAAATTTAAAAAATATTTAGCGGAGCTTTCCGCTAAATTTAACTAATTCTCACATTAAAACTATGTGTTAAAGCGATGGCTATAGCATCAGTCACATCTAACGGCTTTATTTCTTGATTAATTCCAAGCATCTTTTTTACCATAAAAGCAACCTGCTCTTTTGCAGCCTTTGCCTTGCCTGTAACTGCTTTTTTGATCTGTAACGGAGTGTATTCGCTAAATTCACCGTGAATTTGAAGTATTTTAAGACTAAGAGCGCCTCTGAATTGAGCAAGCTTTAAAACTGTTTTTGGATTGTGTGCATAAAATATATCTTCTATGGCTACGGCGTCTATTTTATGCGATTTAAATATAATATCTAGCCCCTCGCAAAGCTGAGTTATTTGATATTGTAAGCTATCTTGTTTTATTTTTATCAAACCTGCTTCTATTAACGTTTTTTTATTTCCCGTTTTTTCAATTACAGCATAACCACAATTTCTAGTTCCGGGATCAATTCCTAAAATTTTCATCACACGCCTTTTAATAGTTATTCACATCTTTTTCACTATGTGAATAAGTGATATAATTTATTAAATAATATCATAAATTACCATATATTTAAATAAGGTTAAAATCAATAGATAAGTCATTTTTAATTAAATTTTAGATAAAATAGTAAATAATTCGATGTAAAAAGGTAAGCTTTGCTAGCAGATGAAGTAATAGAGCTTTTAGGTCAAGAGATATCTAAAAATGAGATGGAAAACTACATATCTCAAATTAAATTTAATGAAAAATCTTCAAATAGCGAAAATATTATTTTTACAGCCCCAAATGAACTTGTAGCTAAATTTATACAAACTAGATACGCTAACAAAATAGCAAATATCTTTGAAGTTAAAACCGGAATTAAACCGGTCATAAGCATAACAACACAAAAAAATAGAGTATCAATCAAAGCAAAAGATATAGATGTAAAACAAATTCGCACACAAAGCTCACTTCTAAATCCTAGCTATACATTTGAAAGTTTTGTCGTGGGCGATTCAAATCAATTTGCCTATATAAGCTCACAGCAAGCTGCTCAAAATCCGGGTAAAGTTTATAACCCGCTTTTTATATATGGCTCAACAGGACTTGGTAAAACTCACCTTTTACAATCCATAGGAAATTACTGTTTAGAACACGGAAAAACAGTAATTTGCGTAACTAGTGAACAATTTATGAGTGATTTTATCAGAAATGTAGAAAATAGAACTATGAATAAATTTAAAGAAAAATATAGAAATTGCGATATTTTACTCATAGATGATATTCAATTTTTTCATAAATCTGAAAAAACTCAAGAGGAATTTTTTCATACTTTCAACGAAATTCATGCAAAAAAAGGTCAAATCGTTATGACTTCTGATAAACCTCCAAAAATGTTAAAAGGTTTTGAAGAGAGATTAAAAAGTCGTTTCGAATGGGGACTTATGGCTGATATAACACCGCCTGAACTTGACACAAAAATACGAATTATAAAAGCAAAATGCGAATTTGACGGTATAAATTTAAGCAGTGATATAATCGAATATATAGCTACAAATATGGGAGATAACATTCGCGAGATAGAAAGTGCAATTATAAATATAAACGCGTTTGCAAACATTATGCGACAAGAAATTACTTTAGAATTTGCTAAAAATGTTATAAAAGATCAAATAAAAGAGAAAAAAGATAACATAAGTCTTGAAAATATTATAAGCTGTGTAAGTCATGAAATGAACATAAAACCAAGTGATATCAAAAGCAAAAGCAGAACAAAAGGTATAGTTGAAGCAAGAAGAATTTGTATCTATTTAGCAAAAACATTAACTCCAAACTCAATGCCTCAACTTGCAACTCATTTTGGACTAAAAGATCACAGCGCAGTAAGTCATAATATAAAAAAAATAAATGAAATAATAAATAACGATGGATACTTTAAAGCAAGAGTTGAAGAACTAAAAAATAAGATAACATCAAAGGAATAATGTGAAAAGAAGTGAAAAAGTAAAACTTTATTTTCAATATATAAATAACGAATTTTACGGTGTTTAATGTTGATTTTCACAAAATCAACATATCAACTAAAAATAAAAAAATAAATTAAATTTAAAAGGCAAAAAAAATGAAAGTTCTAATTAAAAAAAATGTCCTTGAATCAATAGTTATAAACACAAACCCCTATCTTGATAAAAAAGATTTAAGTTCTATAACTTCTCATATCTTTTTATCTGCTAGAGATGGAGTTTTAAATATAAAAGCGACTGATAATGAAATAGGACTTGAATATAAAGTAAAAAATGCAACTATAGCAGATGAAGGAATGGCAACTGCTAATGGTAAAAAACTTCTTGATATAATTAAAAGCTTAAAAGACGGCGATATAATGCTAGAAACTATTCAAAATCATCTTTACATAAAACAAAATAACTCAAAATATAGACTTCCTATGCAAAAACCAGAGGATTTTCCAGAGTTTCCAAGTTTAGAAAACAAAAAGAAATTTGATATAAATGCAGGATCTTTAAGTAAAAGTCTTAAAAAAATATCAAGCTCAATAGAAAACGTAAATTCAAAAATAGAATTAACAGGAGCTTTAATTGATATAAAAAAAGATCATATAAACTTAGTAGGTACGGATACAAAAAGATTAAGCGTTTATCAACTTGAAATAAATTCTCAAAACGATCCTTTTAGTATAATAATACCAAAAAAAGCTATAACCGAAATTCAAAAATTATTCTTTGAAAACATTGAAATTTATTATGATGAAAATATATTTATAGCGGTATCACAAAACTTTGAATTTTTCACGAAACTAATTAACGGAAGATATCCAGATTATACAAGAGTAGTACCAAATGAGATAAAACAAAATATAATTTTAAATCGAGAAAAAATAATAGAAGGCATAAAAACTATATCAATGCTTTCAGAAATAGTAAAAATAACAATAGCTCCAGATAATATAAGTTTTGAGAGTATAAATGATGATAATAGTGAAGCAAAAACATTCATAGAATATAGAAGTAATGTTAGTGATCAGATTATTTTAGGAGTTAAAAACAGATTTATACTTGATTTTTTATCAAGTATTGAAGATAGTGAGTTTAACTTAGGATATAACGAACCTAATTTGCCTTTTATATTAAGTTCAGGCGATCTTAGAACTGTTGTAATGCCAGTAAATATTTAAGGAAAATAATGGAAAATTTAGAAAAAAATTATGGTGCTGGAAATATAAAAGTACTAAAAGGGCTTGAAGCTGTAAGAAAACGTCCAGGAATGTATATCGGCGATACGAATATTAGCGGTCTTCATCATATGATTTATGAAGTAGTTGATAACTCTATAGACGAATCTATGGCAGGTTACTGTGATACGATAAATATAGAGCTTACAAGAGAAGGTTCTTGTATAGTTACTGATAATGGTCGTGGAATTCCTGTTGATATTCATCCTACAGAAAAAATTTCAGCAGCAACAGTAGTTTTAACTGTACTTCACGCAGGTGGTAAATTTGATAAAGATACTTATAAAGTTTCAGGAGGACTTCACGGTGTTGGAGTTTCGGTTGTAAATGCTCTTTCAAAAAAACTAATTCTTAACATAAAAAGAGATGGAAATTTATATCGTCAAGAGTTTTCAAAAGGAATACCCCAAAATATTTTAGAAGCTGTAAAAACTACAAATCGAACAGGAACTAGTGTTGAGTTTTGGCCTGATGATGATATATTTGAAGTAACTGAATTTGATAAACAAATTTTATCAAAAAGATTTAAAGAATTAGCATATTTAAATCCAAGAATTACTATAAATTTTAAAGATCAAAGAGACGGTTTTAGTGAAACTTATCATTTTGAAGGTGGTCTTGAAAGTTTTGTTACAGATATAAACAAAAGTAATCCAGTAAGCAAAGCAGTTAGTTTTAGCGGTGGTGAAGAAGATGTTATAGTGGATTTTGCTCTACTTTACAATGAAACATATACAGAAAATTTACTAAGTTTCGTAAACAATATAAAAACTTCAGATGGTGGAACTCATGAAGCAGGTTTTAGAGCTGGGCTTACAAGAGCTATTACAAATTATATAGCTGCAAATGCTGCAGCTCGTGAGAAAGATACTAAGATAACCGGAGATGACATAAGAGAAGGACTTATAGCTATAGTTAGCGTAAAAGTTCCAGAACCACAATTTGAAGGTCAAACTAAAGGAAAACTCGGCTCGAGTTATGTAAAACCTATCGTTCAAAAAATGACTTTTGATGTTTTGTGTAAATATTTTGAAGAAAACCCTATCGAAGCAAAAGCTATAATGAATAAAGCTCTTATGGCTGCTCGTGGTCGTGAAGCAGCTAAAAAAGCAAGAGATTTAACACGCAAAAAAGATAGTTTAAATAGCGTAGGAATGCTTCCTGGAAAATTAGCTGATTGTCAAAGTAAAGATCCAAGTGAGAGTGAAATTTATCTTGTTGAGGGAGATTCTGCTGGAGGCTCTGCAAAACAAGGTCGTGATAGAGCGTTTCAAGCGATTTTACCACTTCGAGGTAAGATATTAAACGTAGAAAAAAGTAGACTTGATAAAATTTTAAAATCAGAAGAGATAAAAAATATGATAACCGCATTTGGATGCGGAATTGGTGAAGAGTTTGATCCTGAAAAACTTAGATATCATAAGATAATTATTATGACTGATGCGGACGTAGATGGAAGCCATATTCAAACTTTACTTCTTACTTTTTTCTTTAGGTTTTTAACTCCGATCATTGAAAATGGTTACGTTTATCTAGCTCAGCCGCCTCTTTATAGATACAAAAAAGGTAAAAAAGAGATCTACTTAAAAGATGAAAAAGCTTTGAATGAATTTCTTATAGAAACTGGAATTGAAGGTGAGGATTTTGAAGGTGTTGGAAATAAAGATCTGATTGATTATTTAAAGATAATCGCGGCTTATAGAAGTATTTTGATGGATCTTAAAAAACGTTTTAACGTACTAATCGTTATAAGATATATGATAGAAAATCCGGATGTTATAGCAAAAAATTATAATGAACTTTTTGAGATTATAAAGAAAAAACTTGAAGATGAAAAATTTAATATTTTAAATTCATACGTAAATGAAGATGAGATTAGGATATATGTTCAGACTGAAAATGGGCTTGAGGAACTTGTTATAAATGACAATTTATTTGCAAATCCTCTTTATGAGGAGGCTGTTCATATATTTACAAAAATGAAAGAGCGTGATATAGATCTAAAAAGAGATCCAGTAGAAGTGCTTGAAGATATAGAAAAAAATGCTAAAAAAGGTGCTTATATACAACGTTACAAAGGTCTTGGAGAGATGAATCCTAGTCAACTTTGGGAGACAACTATGAATCCAGAAAATAGACGACTTTTAAAAATAGATGTTAGCAATCTTCAAACAGCTAGTGAAATTTTTGAACTCTTTATGGGTGATGAGGTTGAACCTAGACGAGATTATATACAAGCTCATGCAAAAGATGTAAAACATCTGGACGTTTAATGCTTTATAGCCAGCAAAAAGAGCGAAGTAACCGCTTTGCTCTTGCTCTTAGGATAGCTACTCCTTTTATCATTATTTTATTTATTTGGGGTTATGCGTTTGTAAATTTAAAAAACTATAAAATTTATGAAATAATTCTATTTGCTCTGCTCACATTTATATATGTTTATTATACTTTTTATATGATTTATAATGGATTTAATACAAGTCTTATTGATCAATCTACGGGAAGTTTTACAAGAGATAAAATTATAAAAATTATAAATAAAAGCATTAAAAACGGTGAAAAAAAGTATATCATTATGATATCTATAAAAAATTTAAATGAAATTGCTAATAAATACGGGCTTGGAAGTGTTGATAAAGTTTCAAAACAATTTTTAGAAAAACTCCATAGTTTTTTGGAAAAAAATAGTATTCGCAAAGTTCCTATCGGTAAATATATTGATGGATGTTTTATTTTGCTTATCGACTCTAAATTTAGTAAATTTAATAACTTATTAAAAAGCTTTGAGCTTAGTATTTTAAGAGATAATATCGATAATATAGAGCTTAATTTAGCTTACAATAATATTAGATCTGATTATGATTTAAATTTGAATGTCACTCTTTCAACTCTATTTTATATGATTTTAGATAGACAAAATGAGCTAAAAATAAACGAAAGCAAATATGAGAAGATGATTTTTGAAGCACTGCGCGATAAAAATTTTATTTTTAAATTTCAAACTATAAAAAGTAATAAAAACTCAGATGATATGACATATGTGATGCAAAGACTAAAACTTCCGAACTCAAATACATCAAAAATCAAATTTTCCCAAGTTATAAACAGAATCGGTTATGAGATATTTTATGATAAAGAGGTTTTAAGGCTGTTTTTTAGTAGAATTAGCAAAGATATAAAAGGTAAAATTTTCATAGAAGTTTCTCCTGTTAGTCTAAGAAACTACTTTTTTAAAGCAGAGCTTTTTAAAATGATAAAAAAGTATAATATAAATGCTAAAAATTTAGTTTTTGAGTTTTTTGAGGATAAATTTTATGATGAAATTTCAAATTTTAACAATATTATAAATGAGTATAAAAAATTTGGATTTAGCTTTGCTTTGAGCCATTTTGGTGGAAAAAATAGTAGCTTTGAGTATCTTAAATATTTAAATATTGATTATATAATTTATGATATTGAATTTAGTAAAAATCTACATAAAGATAGATTTAAAATGTTATTTAATAGTGTAAATAGCGCTTCAAAAGCTCTTGATATAAAAACAATTATTAGATTTATAAGTAGTAATGAGCTTTATGAAATAGCAAAAAATAGTGAAGTTGATTATATCCAAGGTTTTTACATTGAAAAACCTAAGTTAAATTTAAAGGATTAAATATGGAAAATAAAAAATATGGTGAAAAAATTATAAATGAATTTGATATAGAAAAAGATCTTGAAATTTGGCCAAACTCTAGTAAAAACGACTATGCTATTCGCATAACTTTGCCTGAGTTCGCGTGTTTTTGTCCGCGCTCGGGATATCCTGATTTTGCTACTATATATCTAACTTACGTGCCGCGTGACTTTGTCGTTGAACTAAAAGCGATAAAACTCTATATAAATAGCTTTTTAAATCGTCATATAAGCCACGAAGCAAGCATAAACGAGATCTATGATACTTTAGATAAAAAATTAAATCCAAAGTATTTACGCGTAGTGGGAGACTTTAATCCGCGTGGAAACGTGCATACGGTTATAGAGTTGGACTCAAATTTAGTTCGCAAAGAAAAATTCGACGTAAGTTCTATCACTTTAGAAACTACTCGCAAATTTTAAGGCTCAAAAATGATAAACGCTAAACTCATAGATCACATCTTTAAAGCTGCTTCGATTTCGCGTTGGAATGACTATCCAAAAATGGTAAATTTAGTCGAGCTTGATAAACAAGCACATAAATTTATAATAGCTTATTTTATCGCAAAGCTCGAGCCTGACGTGGATATGAACTATATCATAGAAGGCGGTGTTTTTGAGTTTTTAAGCCGTGTAGTAGTGACTGACATTCGCCCTGATGTTTTCCATCAAATCCAAAAATCCAAAAATCAAGAAATTCAAAGCTGGATTTTAACTAAACTTGAAAATATGGTTGAAGATATCGATGGGGGTAAATTTTTTGAAAGGTTTAAAGCTTATCAAGATGATAAAACTCGTAAAAAAGAGCGTCTTATATTAAAAGCGGCTAGCTATATAGCGACGAAATGGGAGTTTAGCATAGTTTATCAAACTAGTAAATTTCTAAGTGACATAGAAGAGTTAAAACAAAAAGTCGATGAGGAGTTAGAAGATTACTACGAGCTTATAGGAGTTCGTAAAATCGCTATGAACCAAAAACTAGCTCGTATCATAGATCTAAGCGGACGACTTCGTTTTCAAAAGCGTTGGGCACAAACTCAGCGCATTCCTGAGACTGCAGTGCTTGGACATATGCTAGTCGTGGCGATATTTGCTTATTTTTATAGCTTGAAAGTAGGGACTTGCCCAAAACGACTTGAAAATAACTTTTATTGCGCTTTGTTTCACGACTTACCAGAAAGCCTTACGCGTGACATCATAAGTCCTGTAAAATACGGTATAAATGGACTAAACGAGATAATAAGCGAATACGAGATGAGACTTATAGATGAGCGAATTTTACCTTTTGTTCCTGAAAGTTTTAGAAGTGAGTTTAGCTACATTTTAGGCGTTAGAAAAGAAGAGGGTGTTTTGAAAAAAGATGAGTTTGAAAACCGTATAAATAAAACTACTCCGATACATTTTGAAGGTAGTATGAGCAGCGTAAATGATAATGAGTTCAACGCTATAGATGGTAAAGCTCTAAAATGCTGTGATAATCTAGCTGCATTTGTAGAAGCGGGAATTTCTATAAGTTACGGTGTAAAAAGCAAGGATCTAGTCAGCGGATTTAATAACATACAAGCTAAATTTGATAAAAATCCAAAGATAGAAGGCGTCGATTTTAGTAAAATTTGTGCTGAGATCATAGAGTATTTTGATATAAGACTTTAGAAACCCTTCCCCAGATGACTGCGGCACACACTAAGAAAAAGTGCTCTGCTATGTTCCCATCCTGAAGCGGTTCTTTTTAAAAGCATTGCACAGGTCTAAGGAAAGGCGAAAAGGATTATATCTAAATTATACTTAAATTAGGATTACGCTATGAATTATAAATTTCATTTTTTGTCTGTTTTTCGTGAGATTTTTATACCGCATCATCGCTCTTTAGAGTTTCGTGCTAAAGTTTTAGCTGCTATGCTTTGTGCTAAAAAAACTGTTTTACAAAGTGATTATAACGATATAAAAGATATTGCAACAGAAATTTATATAAACGATGAAAGACGTGTCGGTGTTTTGGTACAAACCGTAAAAGAGTATGTTCAAAAAGTAAAAGAATTTAGTTATATAAGTCTTGATTCATTGCTTATAGACATAGACTATAATTTAAAAAATTTAAGAAGATATGCTAAAAAGATAGATTTTGCTCATTTAAGACGTCTTATGATAGATAGTGATGAAGATGATGCTCTTTTGCAACAAAGAGTTTATGAGTATTTCTTAAGCGAAGTTAGGAGATACTCATAACTATTTTTTCATATTTATCGCTTTTTGTATCATTTGATCACTTGTAGTGATCGATTTTGCACTTGCGTCATAAGCTTTTTGCATAATGATAAGATCGGTTAAAGATACGCCAAGATCTACATTACTCATTTCAAGAGTGCTATTTTTTATAGCTGCTCCATAAACTACATTCCCGTTTTGATCTTGATAAAATATAGGTTGACCTGAGTTTGCAGTTGTTTGATATGTATTTTCGCTGCTTTTTGAAAGACCTTGATTATTTTGGAAATGATATAGGGCAACTTTAGCGACAGAAGCCATTTTACCGTTGTCAAATATAGCTACAACTTCACCGTTATCATTCATAGTATATTCTTTTAGCAAACCTTCTGCTTCACCGTTTTTATTTACAGATAAGTTTAAATTTTGATCCCCCGTTGATCTCATACCGTCAAATCCGCTATTTGGAGTATTTGGATCATATGGAGTACCTAAATTGACGTTTAGTTCAGCTCCATCATTATCTAAAGTTCCTAAAGTATTGCTTACTAAAGCACCTTTTTCATTGAAATTTAAAACTCCGTTTGAAGTCGATATAACTTCGTTAGTAGGAGAAAAAATAGTAGCACTAACATTCCATGCTGTTCCGTTATCAAGATGCGGAACTTGTTTTGAAAACTCCATTTTTAATATATTTTTATTGCCGTTTGGAGAGATTATATCTGTACTAAAACTTTGAGTATTTGGTACTTCTTGTTTTAAATTTACATTTGCTTCTATGCTAAGTTCACCATCTAAATTTAAACTTCTTATATCGAAGTCATTTAAGCTAAAATTACCGTTTTCATCTGTTTTTGCTGCGGTTGTGATGGATTCGCCGTTAGCATCTTTTATAGTGATTAGTACATCTTCGTTTGGGCTATTTGGATTTTGTACTAATGGAGTGTCCGCTAGCGATCCATTTAAACTTATGGTTTTACCTTCTTTATTTATTGCCGTTGTAATTTTTGTGTTATCTAAATTTATATTTATCGTTTGAGTATTTATGGTAGAGTCAAGATTACCGCTAAATGATACGTCTGTTGTTGCAGTAGCAGGTAAAAATAGCACGTCTGGCAAATGTATTTTTGTTTGCGCCGTAGAAGCACTTAACTCTATTGAAGTACCTGTTTGTAGAGTAAATGCTTGTTTATCGTTATTTCCCATAAGATTTCCTAGCTTTTGCTCTGCATTTGTACTAAGAGCTATCGCGTTTAAATTTGCCATCGTACCTAGTAGATAAAGCCCGTTTCTATTTACGATATCTCCATTTACGTCTTTACTAAAATCACCGTTTCTAGTAAAATACTGCTCACCGTTTATCCCACTAAGTCCAAAAAATCCATCTCCTACTATAGCTAGATCAAATACTTTATCGGTATTTTGTAGGCTTCCTGGCTTGAAATTTAAACTAGTTGCCATACTCGTTGAGCCAAGACCGATTTGTGATGTGACCGGACTTGTGCTTGTCTGGTTTAGTGACTGATATAGTATGCTTTTAAACTCAGCGGTGCTTGATTTGTATCCTACAGTATTGATATTTGAAATATCATTTGATATAACATCGATACCGAAATTTCCAGATTTTATCCCGCTTATACCGTTATAGTATCCTATCATCATGAGCTTGGTTTCTCCGAATCATTTGAGTTATTTACTGCCGTAGTTTTAACCGGTTCTGTAAATTCGCTTATTTTATCCATTGATACGTATTCTCCGGCTATTTTGATTTGAGCTATGCCATTTACGAATTTAACCGCTTCTACAGGATAGCTTCCTAATATGCTTTCTCCTGAATTGCCTGATGTATCTGTATATGTTGCTTTTATCAGATATTCTCCTGGTAAAGTTATATCTCCGTTATTATCAGTGCCGTCCCAGTTAAATTTATTTATTCCGGACTTTAACTCATCAAATTTTATATTTTTTACTAAATTTTCTGATGAATCATATATTTGAATGCTGCCTGATTTAACATCATTAGGAAAATATAAACTAAAATCCACAGAGCTAGTCGTAGTATCTTTTGACACTGCGTTCGAGAGATTTGCCATCTTTCCAAGCGCACTCATAGCTGTCATAGAAAGGCTGCTTTGCATTTGAGTTGTTAGTTGTTTCATAACTTTATTTGTATTTTCTTGCATTTCAAGAGTGGCTAATTGACTAGTTTGCTCAAGCATTTTTGCACTATCCATAGGCTCTGTTGGGTCTTGATACTGAAGTTCGACAAGAAGTAGTTTTAAAAATGCGTCTTTATCAAGCTGTGAATATGGATTTGTACCTGTTCCACTGGCGTTATTTAATTTTTCTGCTTCCGTTTGTGCTGCCCATTTGTCTGTCGTGAATTGAGTTCCGGTTGGAGTTGCCGTATTATTCATAGAATTTATTGCCATGGATTATCCTTTTATATGCAATTTTGCTATTTTAAGCAAAATTCATTCCTTTTTAACTTAAAAGTATCGCGGTACGACAACTTCTAAGATGACTTGTTCATCTTCATTTTGGTTTAATACATTTTCAAAATCATTGTCATAGTTTTTAAATTTACTGTTTTGACCTTGTTCTTTATTTTTATTTTGATCGCTAAAATTCATAGAAAGTTCAGTAAATCCCATATTTACAAGGCTATTTTTAAATTCGGCTTGATTTTGGATAAATAGCTGCATAGTTTGATTATTTGAGTTGAAATTTATATGTAGATTATTTCCTCTGTTTATCAAAGTCACCTCTACTTCGCCTAGATTAGTTGGATTTAGTGTCATATGAAATCTAGTAACAGGTGGTTTATATTCAGCTATTTTTTCTTGTAAATTTGAAGCAAAACTCTCAAAAGTTTGTTTGATTTGACCGTTTTTTAATTGGAGTTTAGAGTTTGCGACCACATCTTTTACCGACTGATTTGAGCTTGTTTGACTGCCGTTTTGATCGCTGTTATTTTGCATGTTATCTTTTTCACCGCTATTTTTTGTCTCTTTTGTAAAACTGCCACTAAGTGTAGTTTGAGACTGTTTATCTTTTGTTTCGCTACTTTCTTTTATAGCTCTTTGCATAATATTTGCTAGATAATCATCTACATTCGTATCTTTTGCGTTTTTTTGAGATGTATGATTTACAGTCGCACCGCTTGTATCTTTTGTATGTTTGTCGTTTTTAGTTAGTTCTGTTTCGATATTTTTTGTATTTTGAATTGCATTTTTTTCACCGTTTAAATCTGCTTTTTTGCTATTTTTCTGTTCCGCTTGCTCTACTAAAATTTTTGATTTATCCGTGTTTTTTAAATTTATAGTATCTTCTGTAGCTTCTTTTATGTTATTAGTTTCAGTTTTATTTTTGGTTTTTTTTCCGCTTGCATCATCGATTGTTTGCGTACTTTGAAGAAGTTTTGTTAGACTAGGGGTTGATTCGTCGCTTTTTTTATCTATTTTTAATGATTTTTCTATTTTTTGTTTTGTTACTTCGTTTAAAACTATCTGCGTATCTTGAATTTTAAAAAATCCTTTTGCTTCAAGAGCTTTGAACTCGGTTTTTAGAGTTGCTAAATCCTCTTTCGTAATCTTCAAATTACTTAGACCTAATCCAAATTTATTGCTCAAATTTATTATATCTTGTAAGCTTTTTGCACCTTTTATCTCATTTATATTTTTTTCCGTTGATAAAAATTTTGCTAAAGTATTTGAAAGAGCCGGAAATTTATCAAGTTTTTTTCCGTCATTCAATGCTTCAAGAAGCGATAAAATTTGCATAAAATCAGCATCTTCTAAGATAGATATACTATTTTTATTTGGGCTTTCTTGAGATGAATTTTCTTCTATTTCGATTTCATCCAGATTGGATTTTGAGTCTATTTTTTCATCTTTTTTATCTATTTGGGACTTTTTTGCATTTTGTTCTACTACGCTTTTGCTGCTCTCTTCGCTAATATTTTCATTTTTATTTACGCTATTTATAACCATAGACAAGAAGCTATCATTGCTACTTTCATGGCTATCACTCGGTTTTGTCTGCATCGTACTTGATGCAGTATTGTTTAGTAATGCGTTTAGTGTTTGCATAAATAGTCCTAAATAATTAAAATCTGCTGTTATTCACTAGCAAAAATTATTCCAAACGACTCATTTCATCCGAAATTTATAAAATAATTAAATGTAATATAAATTACTCTTTAAGTTTTTTAAGATATACTAAACAGTTTTATTTTTTAAAGGAGATATATGCAAAATTATACGAAAATCCATGGATTTTCTAAATTTAAAATTATTTTTATCTTGGCTCTTATGTCAGCTATAGCACCACTTTCTACCGATATGTATCTTCCTGCTTTAAAGAGTGTTCAAGAAAGTTTTAACACAAGCGAGTTTCTTACTCAGTTATCTATCGCTACTTTTTTCATAGCTTTTGCATTTGGACAGTTGATATATGGACCATTAAGTGATATTTTCGGTCGTAAAAAACCTCTTATTGTCGGTATAGTGATTTTTATGTTCTCAAGTTTAGGATGTGTTTTAGTCGATAATGTAGAACTTTTCATCGTATTTCGCTTTTTAGAAGCTCTTGGAGGTTGCGCCGGAGTTGTTATAGCTAGGGCCGTGGTAAATGATCTATTTGAATTAAAAGAAGCCGGAGCCGTATTTGCTTTAATGATGGTAGTTTCTAGTTTAGCTCCTATGCTCTCTCCAACTTTTGGTAGTTTGCTTTTAAAGATTTTTTCGTGGCAAAGTATATTTGTAACTCTATTTTTATTAGGAGTTTTGCTCATATTTTTAGTTGTTTTTGTACTTAAAGAGAGTGCGTCCATATCAAATAAAGTTAAATTTTCACAAAAAGAGATTATAAAAAATTACGCTTTTGTACTAAAAGATAGACCGTTTTTAGTCTATATATTTTCATCCGGATTTGCTATGGGTGCGATTTTCGCTTATATTACCGGCTCTTCTTTTGTATTTATAAAAAGCTTTGGGCTTTCTGAGCAGACTTATGGGTTTTTATTTGGGTTAAACTCGCTTGGTTTTATAATCGCTGCAAATATCAATGCAAAATTAGTTCTAAATTATTCTCCTTATATTTTGCTTCCGAAGGCATTTTTTGCTATGCTTACTTTTGGTGCAGCTCTGATATTTTGCTCATTTTTAGGCTTTTATGCGTTTGAAATATCTCTATTTTTTATCATTTCTATGCTTGGTTTTATTATGCCTAACACAACTACTTTAGCGATGGCTAGATTTAGAGATCACTCCGGTACAGCTTCTGCTTTACTTGGCACATTACAGTTTGCTATAGCCGGACTGGTATCTTTTATAGTTGGATTTGTTCAAGCAAATACACCGTTTTTACTTTCTGTAATGATATTTGGATGTATATTTTTAGCTTTTTTTACCTATTTTTTTATTGGAAAGATGGTTTTAAAAGATGAGTAAATTTATAAAGAAATTTCATCATATAAAAGATTTAGAAAATTTAGGGTATAATCTATCCCTAAATTTAAAAAAATCAAGGAAAGCAGTTGGAAAAGATAAGAAATATTGCAGTTATCGCCCACGTTGACCACGGTAAAACTACTATGGTCGATGAACTCCTAAAACAATCAGGAACTTTTACCGAGCATCAAGCAGTAGGTGAGAGGGTGATGGATAGCAATGATATTGAGCGTGAGCGTGGAATTACAATTCTTAGTAAAAATACAGCGATTCGTTATAAAGATCATAAAATAAACATTATAGATACTCCAGGACACGCCGATTTCGGCGGTGAAGTTGAGCGTGTTTTAAAGATGGTAGATGGTGTTTTGCTTCTTGTAGATGCACAAGAAGGCGTTATGCCTCAAACTAAATTCGTCGTAAAAAAAGCTCTTAGCTTAGGTCTTCGTCCGATAGTCGTTATAAACAAAATCGACAAACCAGCAGCAGATCCAGACAGGGTTATAAACGAAATTTTCGATCTATTCGTCGCACTTGACGCGACTGATGAACAGCTGGAATTTCCGGTAGTTTACGCCGCTGCTAAAAACGGTTACGCAAAGCTTAAACTTGATGATGAAAACGTAGATATGAAACCGCTTTTTGAGACTATCTTAGCTCATGTTCCAGAGCCAACTGGAAAAGACGACAATCCTCTTCAACTCCAAGTTTTTACTCTAGATTACGATAATTACGTCGGCAAGATCGGCATCGCTCGTATATTTAACGGTAAAATCAGTAAAAATCAAAACGTTATGCTAGCAAAGGCTGATGGTACAAAAACAACTGGACGCATAAGCAAACTTATCGGATTTTTCGGACTTGATAGAATGGATATAAACGAAGCAGGAACCGGTGATATCGTGGCTATCGCGGGATTTGAGACGCTTGATGTGGGCGATAGCGTTGTCGATCCAAATAATCCTATGCCGCTTGACCCGCTCCATATCGAAGAGCCGACACTTAGCGTCGTATTTAGCGTAAATGACTCTCCATTAGCCGGAACAGAAGGCAAATTCGTCACTTCAAATAAGATAGATGAGCGCTTAGAGAGCGAAATGAAGACAAATATCGCTATGAAATACGAAAATATAGGCGAGGGTAAATTTAAAGTAAGCGGTCGCGGTGAATTGCAGATCACTATTTTGGCTGAAAATATGCGTAGAGAAGGCTTTGAGTTCTGTCTTGGTAGACCTGAAGTTATCATAAAAGTTATAGACGGCGTAAGATGTGAACCTTATGAACTTCTTGTTATCGACTCCCCAGATGATTGTACTGGAACCGTTATCGAAAAATTAGGCAAAAGAAAAGCCGAAATGGTAAGTATGAATCCAACTGGAGACGGACAAACTAGAATCGAGTTTGAGATACCTGCGCGCGGCCTTATCGGCTTTAGAAGCCAGTTCTTAACTGATACCAAAGGCGAGGGTGTTATGAACCATAGCTTTTTGGAATTCCGTCCATTAAGCGGTTCGGTAGAACATAGAAGTAACGGCGCTTTAGTTAGTATGGAAAGCGGCGTGGCTTTGGCGTATTCGCTATTTAATTTGCAAGATAGAGGTATTTTATTTTGCGATCCTCAAACCAAAGTTTATGTTGGCATGATCATCGGTGAACATAGTCGTCCAAATGATCTTGACGTCAATCCTATAAAAGGTAAAAACTTAACAAACGTACGCGCAAGCGGAAGTGATGACGCTATAAAACTAGTTCCGCCGCGCAAACATAGCTTAGAGCGCGCTCTTGAGTGGATAGAAGAAGACGAACTTGTAGAAGTAACTCCTATAAGTATCCGTATCCGCAAACGCTACCTTGATCCAACCATGAGAAAAAGAATGGCGAAATCTAAAGAATAATGAGTTTAAAAGAGCTTGAAATAACTAGAAAGCGGTTAAGGCTAAAGCTTTTTGCCGTTTTAGTCATAGCCGCCGCCTTCGGTTTTTTGGCGGCTGCTTTGCTCTTTAAATTTGACGCTGTTATGGCGATAATAGCTGCTATTTTTATAACGCTTTTTGTCTACTATCATTTTAAATTTAAAATTACAAAAGATTTTGAACATGATTTAAAGGAGCGAGTTTTAGCTCAAATTCTTATAAGCATGAATTTAAAAGCTTTAAAAGACGAGCTTGACGAAAATGAGTTTTTAGAAGGTAAAAATAATTTTCCAAAAACAGATATTTTGTTTAACTCTTATAAAATTTGTCAAGCTGAGTTTGATAGTTTTAATATCAAATTTTACGATGTATATTTAAAAGATACGAATAGCTCAAATACGCTATTTTACGGGCTTTTCGCGAGTTCTAAATTTAAAAAAACTTTAAGTATGGATAAAAATAGTTTGGATATCTCAAATTTAAAAGATATTTTTGGCTCAGATATCAGTTATTTTATTTCAGATAATAAAATTTTATTATATATAAATAGCAAAGGCGATAGTTTATCACTAAATTTAAAAACTCCTATTAGTGATGAAGGAGTAGATATTTTTAAATTTAAATCAGGCATAAACGCAGTTTTAGAGCTGTTTAAAAGCTTTTAAAATAGCAAATATTTAATTTATATTCAAGCCTTTTTTTGATTTATAGAGCTACTGCCCATTGCCAAAATGGCATAACGGAGCATCTGATTCCTTCAAAAGCAATGTTCGAGTTATTTGAATTGCTTATGACTTCGACTTTTGTGATCCCTAAATTTTTATAGTAATTTATAGATTTTTTAAATTTAAGAAATATAAATTCTGGCGGTAAAAACGGAATTACTAAAATCGCTAAATTTTTTTTAGGAATGAAAAAATCTATCTCATCGCTAAAAAATAGTTCATTTTCTAGTTTTAAAAGCTCACAAAAAACCATATTAGCAACTGTTTTTTTTGGATCTTTTTCATAACCAAGAGCATTCTTAAATCCAAAATCGCTAAAATAAACTCTCTTAAGACTGCTTTTTTCATCTATGTGATGTACGAAATTTATTAGATTTTCGTTCTCAAATTCGCTTAAAATACGGTAAATATTATCTTTTGATATCTTTGTAGTCTCTTTTAAATCTTTATAAATTTTATGAGTATTAAATGGCTGATGTACGTAAGCGGCGATTTTTGAGAGTATTTTCGCTTTTTGTTCGCCAAGATAAGCTTTGATTTTCATTTGCAGAAATTCACTCACTTCAAAATCTTGCAAAAATGCACTTTTAGCGCCGTTTCCCCGAGCTAAAAAATGACTAAATAGAGTTTTTGCTTCGTAATTTTTTCTATAAAATGCTATAAACTCTTCATAGTCAAGTCCATTTAATTTAACTTTTGTAAATTTATCTATAAAAAACGAGTTTGAAGTGGTTGAAATAATGATGTTGTCGCATTTGCAAGGAGTATAAAAGTCGTTTTTTACTCCATCGAATCCTATAGCTTTTATCTTTTTATCTTTTATAAACTCATTTAAATTAGGGATGAAATCAACTCTAATATCTTCTAAGTTCAAATATAAAAAATCTTGTCCGAACTCCTCTAAATACTGTATTAAAAGTGCTGTTTTACCGCTATTTATAGCTCCTTGTAGAATAATTTTATTACCGTTAAAATACGTTTTTCTATCTATAAATTTTGGATTTTTTGGCGGATTTTGATAGAAATATTCTAAAATATCCATAACATACCTAAAATAGCGATTTCTCAAGCGCTTTTAGATGAAAACTAAGTCTTGTTAGTTCGTTTGAGCCATGTTGTTTTAAAGCTTCTATATGTGCTTTTACGCCGTATCCTTTATGTTTTGCATATCCAAAATCTGGATAAATTTTACCAAAACGTCTCATTTGTCTATCTCTGCTAACTTTTGCTATTATACTAGCTGCACTTACTTGAGGGACGCTTGAATCGGCTTTTACGATAGTTTTTATATTTTTAACACCGTAATCGCAGTTTCCATCATAGATAAAATCACACTCGTTAAAATGCATTTTTATCACGTTTAAAGCACGCCTTAAGCAGTCGCTAAGTCCGATTTTATCAACTATAGTATTCCTAAAATAAACTACTAAATAATCGCTCATTTTTTCTAAATTTAAAAAAATTTCCTCTCTTTTTTGTTCGGTTAATTTTTTTGAATCGCTAAGTCCAAGTTTAATAATTTCTTTTTTAAATTTAGGCTTAAACACGCATCCAGCTACAACTAATTCACCTGCCAACGCTCCGCGTCCAGCTTCATCTATGCCGCAAATTTTAGCCATTTGTTATCTTTTTATTTTTATAAATAGAGCTTAAAAACGCAATTACTATAAGTCCAAATCCTATGGTTCCTGTTATCGCCTCGCCGACTTCATGAAAAACATTTATAAACATTATGATAGCTAGCGCCAAAATGGCGTAATGCGCTCCGTGTTCAAGATAGATGAAACTTTCAAGAGTTTTTTTATGTACCATATAAATTGTTAAGCTTCTTACAAACATAGCTCCGATTCCAAGACCTATCATAATAATAAAGATATTTTCACTCATCGCAAATGCGCCGATAACTCCATCGAAACTAAAGCTAGCATCCAAAACCTCTAAGTATAAGAATCCCATGAAACCGCTTTTAACGCCATTTGCACTAAAAATATCATCAAACAAAGATAGCGCCATATGCAAAAGCACGGCACCGAAATACGATAGTGCGTAACTAGTATTTTGTGTTAAAAATACGATGATCATGCCTGTTAGTATCGCTATAAAAAGCGCTATAGAATTTGTTTTAGAAAGTATGTGCACAAGGTAGTTATCTTCTATAAATCTTATCCATTTTACATCTTTTTCCTCAAAGAAAAACGACAAAAACACCATTAACAAAAACGCACCGCCAAATATATAAATTTGATTTTTGTTCGCACTTAATGCGTTGTGATAAGCATCAGGATCGTTTAAAGCTAAAGAGAATGTTTCCCACATTCCAAGATTTGCCGCGACTGAAACTATAAGGATAGGAAATAAAAATCTCATTCCGAAAACAGCGATCGGAATACCGAAAATTATAAATCTATCTTGCCATTTTTTGTTCATTCCAGATAGTATTTTAGCATTGACAACAGCATTATCAAAGCTAAGACTAACTTCTAAAATTCCAAGCAAAAAACAGATATAAACCGCTAAAAAACCACCGATAAAATATGCAAGCAAAAGACCTAAAATCGTAATAATAAATGATGAGTAAAAGTATTTCATAAAATCTCCAAAAAAGTGAGAAATATTATAGCATAAATTGATTTAATATTATAATGTTTGATCAATGATATTAAATATCATTAAATATTTTAATGTATAATAGCTCAAATTTATTTAGGAGAGAATTTGCAAGAGATACTAAAAATTAGCCATTTGAGTAAAAAATTCGGAAATAACACTGTTTTAAAAGATATAAATCTTAGTTTAAACTCAGGCGAGATACTGACTATTTTAGGCGGTAGCGGATGCGGTAAATCAACTCTTCTTAGAATAATAGCAAATTTAGAAACCGCAGACGGCGGAGATATCGAGCTTTTAGGTGATGAGGTATGTAAAAATGGAGTATGCAGTAAAAATAAAAAAGTAGGTATGATGTTTCAAAACTATGCTTTGTTTCCGCATATAAACGTATCTGAAAATATCGCTTTTGCGCTTCACGCTTTACCAAAATATCAGAGAAATCAAAAAGTTTTAGAGTTGCTAGATAAGTTTCACATAAGCGAGTTAAAAGATAAAATGATAGATAAAATCAGCGGCGGTCAAGCTCAAAGAGTAGCTTTTGCAAGAGCCGTGGCAAATGAGGAGCGGCTTTTGCTTTTAGACGAACCATTTGCAAATTTAGATTCACATTTAAAAAATATGCTTAGAAATGAGCTAAAAGCTATGATAAAAGAGAATTCGTTAAGCGCTATAATGGTCACTCACGATAAATTTGACGCGTTTTTGCTAAGCGATAAGATAGCTCTCATATCAAGAGGTGAAGTTTTGGCTTGCGCAACGCCAAGAGAACTTTATTTCGAGCCAAAAATGGCTGAAATAGCTAAGTTTTTAGGCGATATAAACGAGATAACCGCAGACGCTGCTTTAAGTTTGCCAGATAAATTTAAAAACTGGTTAGAGGCAAAAAATTTTATGTTTAGACCAGAAGAGATAATAAGCTCAAATGAGTTTGAAGCTAAAGTTATAAGCTCACAGTTTTTAGGTGCGAATTATAAACTTGAGCTTGATTTTATGGGAGTTAGATTTCATACTTTTGTAAGTTCGATCTATGATATAAATAGTAGTTTTAAATTTGGTTTAGCTTAAGTTTTTTGCTTAATCTTGTTTTTGACTAAGCATGTTGCAGCTCTCACAAGCATCTTCAAATCCCATTTCGCATGCATGACAAAAATAGTCTTTTGCTTTGATAGCATCTTGTTCTATGCCGCTTTTTTCTGAGTAGATAAAATACATTAGCGCTAGATAATTACATCCGTTTGCCTCTCCCATTTCACACGCTTTTTTAAATAATTCCATAGCTTTATAGTAGTCTTTTGATATAAAGTTTCCATTTGCATACATAATCCCAAGCTCGCTACAACTGATATAATGTCCCATTTCACACGCTTTTTCATATAACTTTGCAGCTATTTGGCGGTTTTGCTCTACTGCGTTACCGTTTTCGTACATTACTCCTAGATATCCGCAAGCTTTTGCTTCTCCGCCATTGCAGGCTTTTTGAAATAATTTTACGGCTTTTTTATAATCTTGCTTTACGCCTTGATTTAATACATATAAATTTCCAAGAGTATAACAGCTGTTCATATTTCCTTTATTGCACGCTTTTTGAAAGCTTATGACCGCACTTTTGTAATCTCCTTTTTCGTATGCTTTCAAACCGTTTTCATAATCTTTGCAAAACGCTAAAACAGTACTTAAAATATAAACCAAAACTAGCTTTTTCAAATTTATATCCCTTTAAAATAAATACAATATTATAAATTTATCATATTAATTTTTAAATCCAACTTATCATGCGACCGATTTTTATATATTTGTAAATGCCGTTTTATTTTAAATTTAATCTCTAACTCTCCCGCCACTCGGGTTGGATAGTTATGTGACCTATTTCGAGTCTATTTTTTAAACTAAGAGATAGATCGTTGATTATTTCATCAAATTTAAAAATATTATCCTTGTTAAGAACTATATGAGCAGTCAAAACGTACATTTTATGAGTTATTTCACTTATATGTAAGTCATGCACGTCTAAAACTAAAGGGTTTTCTAGCATAACGTTTTTTGCTGCGTTTATATCTATAGGAGATGCTTCTAATAGTATGTTCATACTGTCTCTTGCTAGAGAAAATGACCATTTAGCTATTATGATAGCGATAAATAGAGCCAAAGCACTGTCTATCCACCATAAATTTGTAAAATATACTATTATGCCGCCTAAAATTATAGCTACAGAACTTAATAAATCGCTCATCATATGAGCAAAACTTGATTTGATATTTAAATTACCCATATCCCCTTTTAGCATTATTAATCCAGTCGTGATATTTACTCCTAGACCTATCGCAGCCACTATAAGCATTGTACCTATCTCGATCGGTTCTGGATTTATGAGCTTAACAATGGCTTCATACACTATAAATAGACCAAAAACAGCTATCAAAATCGAGTTTATAAAAGCCGCTATCGTCTCAAGTCTGTGGTATCCAAATGTTTTTTGCTCACTGCTAAAGTTAGAAGCAGCCCATATGGCAAACCAACTAAGCCCCAAAGCTATTACGTGCGATAGCATATGCAAAGTATCGCTCATAAGCGCTAAAGAGTTTGTGATTAGCGCATATACAAATTGAAATATCATAGCGGCAACTGTTATAAAAAGGCTGATTTTGAGAACTTTTTTATTTGTATTTGCCGATGAGTGAGAGTGTGAATGTGCGTGATGGTGGTCACTTGCGTGATCGTGACAACTCTGCTCAAGCGGTTTGTGTGTTATATGTCCATATACGCATTGCATATTTTGTCCTTAGTTTTTAAAATTTAATTTTAATTTAGCACAAAATTACTTTAAAAAAGATAAAATAACTCTTTAAATTAGTAATTTAAATTTATATAAAATATTTAATTAAATAATTTAAGTTTTATTTTAATAATTTTTCTAATTTTATTATAAAACTATGGATTTATCGATACTATTTATTTCATAAAGCTTAAAAAATAATGATAAATTTATTTTTAAATGATATTTGATATCATTGGTAACAATATTGTAATTATATTTCTTAAGCTTTGTAAAACTTAAAAGAATATATAATCCCAGCCAAAAAGGATTAAATTTGAAGATAATTAAACGCGATGGAAGTTTGCAAGATTTTGCAAGTTATAAAATAGAAAATGCGATAACAAAAGCTTATAAAAGTGCTCTTAAAGAACCAAATACGGCGCTTATCAAAAAAGTATTGTCTGAGGTAAAAGACAAAATGAGCGTAGAAGAAATTCAAGATATTATAGAAAAAGCTCTTTTTGATAGCGGTGATTTTACAGTAATGCGAAATTTTATGCTTTATCGTCATACTCATACTATGCAAAGAGACGGTGAGCTTGACGAAAGAACGACTTATATAAACTCGACTCAAACTATAGAAGAGTATATCGGAAAGTCTGATTGGCGTATTATGGCAAACTCAAATACGAGTTATTCAAACGCCGGACTTATCAATAACACCGCTGGAAAAGTCATTGCAAATTATTGGTTAGATGCTGTTTATAGCGATCATGAAGGAGCGGCTCATAGAAACGGAGATTATCATATACATGACCTTGATTGTTTGACTGGATACTGTGCTGGTTGGAGTCTTAGAGCCTTGTTAAATGAAGGATTTAATGGTGTTAGAGGCAGGGTCGAGAGCAGAGCGCCGAGTCATTTTAGAGAGGCTTTATCTCAAATGGCGAACTTTTTGGGAATTTTGCAAAGCGAATGGGCTGGAGCGCAAGCATTTAGTAGCTTTGATACATATCTTGCGCCGTATGTTTTTAAAGATCGATTAAGCGATATAGAAATCAAAAAAGCTCTTACTAGCTTTATTTTCAATCTAAATGTGCCGGCACGTTGGGGTCAAAGTCCATTTACGAATGTTACTATAGATATAACTCCGCCAAGCGATCTTGCCGATCAAATTCCTACAAAAAACAATGAGCATCTATTTTTAAATTTAAAAGATAACGAACTTGAAAAACTTTGCAAACAACGCGGTAAAAATAGTTTAAAAGATATGACTTACTCGGATTTTAAACCTGAAATGGATAGGATAAATATAGCATTTTATGATATTTTAACTACCGGAGATAAGTGTTCGCAGCCATTTACGTTTCCTATACCAACTGTAAATTTGACTGAGGATTTTAAGTGGGATAGCTCTGTGGCTAAAAAGATATTTGAAAATACCGCAAAAATGGGTTCGAGTTATTTTCAAAATTTTATCGGAAGTCAATATACGACAGATGAAAACGGCAATAAAATACCGAATGAAAAAGCTTATAAACCGGGTGCCGTTCGCTCTATGTGCTGTAGGCTTCAGCTGGATTTAAGAGAGCTTTTAAAACGCGGGGGAGGTCTTTTTGGAAGTGCCGAGATGACCGGAAGTATCGGCGTAGTTACTATAAATTTAGCGCGCCTAGGATATCTGTTTAAAGGTGATAAAAGTGCATTTTATGCAAGACTTGATGAACTGCTAGAGTTGGCAAAAAGTACTCTTGAAAAGAAGCGTAAATTTATAAATGAGATGTATCAAAGGGGACTTTATCCATATACCGCTAGATATCTTAGAAATTTTAATAACCATTTTAGTACAATAGGAATAAACGGCGCAAATGAAATGATACGCAATTTCACTGATGATAAAGAAAATATAACGACCAAATTCGGTATAGGGTTTACAAAAGAACTTATAGAATATCTAAGAGCTAAAATGATAGAGTTTCAAAGAACTACCGGAAATTTATATAATCTTGAAGCGACTCCTGCTGAAGGAACAACTTATCGCTTTGCTAAAGAAGATAAAAAACGTTATCCAGACATCATTCAAGCTGGATTTGATGATAAGGTGTATTATACAAACTCTACTCAGCTTCCGGCTGATTTCGGCGATGATCCTTTCGAGGCTTTAAATTTGCAAGATGAACTTCAAAGCAGTTATACGGGTGGAACTGTTTTTCACCTTTATATGCGTGAAAAACTAAGCAGTACAAAGGCTTGTCAGCATTTAGTGAAAAATATAGTGGAGAATTATAAACTTCCATATATTACGATAACTCCCGTGTTTAGCGTGTGTCCAAAACACGGGTATATCGCAGGCGAGCATGAGTATTGTCCAAAATGCGATGAGGAGATTTTGAATTTGGCCTAAGTTGTATTTTTAGTACTTTTTATGGGGATAAACCGTTTGTTTTATCGCTTTAGTGTGCCTTGGGTGCTCATGGTTTCAAACCGTAAAATCATCTAAAAATACTTTGCTGAGCAAGATTTGTTTTTAAGGCATTGGAAAAGCGTTATTTAAATTTGAATTATCAAATTTAAGCCCTTTTTTGATAAAATCGCCAGAAAATTTAAAGGTAAGATATGAATTTGATACTAAACACAGACGGCTATAAACCTTCACATTATCTTCAGTATCCAAACGATATAAAATACGTAAGCTCTTACATAGAATCGCGCGGCGGTAGGTGGAATAGAGTACTATTTTATGGTTTGCAAATGTTTTTAATGGAGTATCTAAGCAAGAAAATAACACAAGATGATATCTTAGAAGCTAAAGATTTTATGAAAATTTACGGACTTCCTTTTAATGAAGAGGGCTGGAGATATATCGTAGATGAACACGGCGGCGCACTTCCTCTTGAGATAGAAGCGGTAAAAGAAGGTAGCATAGTTCAAACAGATAATGTGTTGTTGCAGATACGAAATACCGATCCAAAGCTTCCATGGTTGGCAGGTTACTTAGAAACTGCTATTTTAAGGGCTATTTGGTATCCAGTTGCTGTGGCTACGAATAGTTATTTTTGCAAACAAAACATTTTGCAATTTTTAAATGAGACCGGAACTCCTGAGCTTATCGACTTTTGTTTGCATGATTTTGGTGCGCGCGGCGTGAGTAGCTTTGAGAGTGCGGGGATCGGCGGAAGTGCTCATATGGTAAATTTTAAAGGCTCAGATACGATAACTGGAGCCGTATTTGCTAAAAAGTATTATGACGCCGATATGGCGGCATTTAGTATCCCGGCAAGCGAGCATAGTACGATGACTACTTGGGGAAAAGAGCGCGAAAATGAAGCTTATAAAAATATGGTGGATAAATTTAGCAGTGGTATTTTTGCTTGCGTGATAGATAGCTACGATACGCTAAATGCGATAGATCTTTGGGGAAAGTTATTTGATGAGGTAAAAGCTAATGGCGGTCGCGTCGTGCTTCGCCCAGATAGCGGAAATCCAGTAACTATGGCTAGTGAGTGCTTAGAAAAGATGATGGATATAGCTGGATTTAGCGTAAATCAAAAGGGTTATCGCGTACTTCCAAATCACGTCAGACTGATTTATGGAGACGGTATAAATCCGCAAAGTTTAGTCGATATTTTAAACGAGCTAAAACTTAGAAAGATAAGCGCGGACAATATAGTTTTTGGTATGGGTGGAGCGCTTTTGCAACACCTTAACCGCGATACTCTTAGATTTGCTATGAAAGCAAATGCAGTATCAAAAGACGGTGAGCATTGGATAGATGTAAAAAAAGATCCTATCACCGATCCTTCAAAACGTTCAAAATCTGGACGTCTTGCGTTGGTGAGAAAAGGAAATTTGTTTAAAACGGTTCGATTAAATGAGCTAAAAAAAGAAGAAAATAAACTAAAACCGGTTTTCAAAGACGGTAAAATTCTAAGTAAAGTAAGTTTTGATGATATCAGAGCTAGGGTTAAAGAATTTAATTAAAGGAGAAGATATGATAAAAGAAGAGATACTAGCCAAATTTAAAGACAAACGTACAAAATGCGTGGTTTATACCAGAGTTATGGGCTATCATAGACCAGTTGAGAGCTTTAATCTTGGCAAACAAGGCGAGCATAAAGAGAGGATCAAGTTTTTAGAACCTACTAAATGCTAGACAAATTTATCTACGATATCACGCCTTTTAGCGTTGTTGATTATCCTGATGAACTCGCTGCTATAGTGTGGTTTGCGAAGTGCAATATGCGCTGCGTTTATTGCTACAACAAAGATATAGTTTTGGGTGAGGGCAAGTTTGATATGCGCTATCTAAGCGAGTTTTTAAATTCACGCCAAAACCTTTTAAGTGCGGTAGTTTTAAGTGGCGGGGAATGCACTAAAAGTTTGCATTTTAGTGATGTTTTGAAGCTAGCTAAGAATCTTGGATATAAAACCAAAGTCGATACGAATGGAAGTAGTCCTGAGATTATAGAAGAAAATTTGAGTTTGGTCGATTTTATATCACTTGATTTCAAAGCTCCAAAGGCTAAATTTGAAGCTATAACTGCGTCGAATTTATATGATAAATTTATAAAAACGCTTCAAACTTTACTAAAAAACAGAGTTGAATTTGAGTGTAGAACGACTATCCACGCAGATATGCTAAACGAAAACGATATCAGTGATATGGTAAAAGTTTTAAGTCAAAACGGTTATGATAAAACTTACTATCTGCAAAACTTTTTTGAATCCTTAAATTTAGGGAATTTACAAAAACCAAAAACCAAATTCGATCCGAAGTTGATAAAATCAAATTTAAACATAGAACTTAGGAATTTTTGATTTGGATTAAAATTAGGTAAAAGCCGTTTTTAGCTTTTACCGACTGTTTTATCTAATTACCTTAGCTTCACTAAGCGGCGGTGAAAATACAAAAAGTTGTTTAGGCTCTATGTCGACAAAAAATTCTAAAACGCAGCGTACTAGTCCTACTCTATCTTCGATCGGCACGTTTGGATTTTCAAATGTTCCTAAGCACTCGTTTGTTTTTAGAACTAGTGATCGCAGCTGCATAGCTCCACTACTTGTAGGGATGATCTGAAAAATAGTCTCAAACTCTCCGCTATCGTAGTCTTGCTTGCAGTTTTTTAGTGCTAAAAATCCGCTAGGAGCGATCTGAAGGCACATTTTTACGTCGGCTGCTACTTGAAATTGCACGTATCCAAAAGGAAAAGAATTTGCAAATTTATCTACTTTTTTTATCTTAGGATCTACTCCTAAATCATTTAAAAACCAGTTTTGGTAATTAAACTGCCCTGAAAATCGCTTTATATTTATAGGAATTCCGGTGTTTGCATTGCGTATTTGAAAAGCGTCGGTTATGTTTTCGTTTGCAAAACTTATGCTTACAAATAAAAATATTATTGCTAAAGCTTTCATTAGTTATCTCCAAATTTTCTAAAATTTACCGGAAAATGGTCCGAAACTAGGTGAGTCCGCAGGTTTGCTAGCATCAATACTGCTACAAGCGTAGTTCGGACAAGATCTCCGGCTGAGTTTCCAACTATAGCCCAGTCAAGCGTTCCGCCGCTTCTTTGAGTAGGCGCCGGAGGTGCTAAAAACGTTACTCTGACGCGAGTTTCTAATCCAAGAGTTCCTCTTAAACTCTCAGGTGAGCGGTTAAAATCGCCTAAAATCATCCAAGTGATATTTGGCATATTTCTAAATCTGTCAAATACTGAATTTATTATCGCCGGAGCATCGACTCCGCCATTTGCTAGAGCGTGTATGTTGAAAAATACGTCGTTTCCTATTCTTATACCTATGAGCGGACGAGAAGCTACCGTAGGAGGCGGCAAGATGATGATTTCATCGGCTTTTATGCGTGAAACGATTGCTAAATTTACTCTATTTGCCCCTGTGTCGATTTGAGCATAATATATATAGACTTGGAACGGTCTAGATATACTGCCTAGCTGCCATAAATGCTCAGTTACGATCGTGCCGCCTTGATTTATGCTCCTACCTGTAGGAAGAGCTGTTTGAGGTAAATTTCCTGCTTCTTGAACGGCTAATATATCTGCTGGATTTTCACCGCTAATTATTTGACGTACGCTTATATTCCATTTGCTTTCGGTTATAGCCGAACTGCCTTGCAAATTCCAAGTAGCAATTTTATAATCTTCTGGTTTTGCAAAGCCTAAAGTTGCTATAAATATAATCATAATAACATTTCGCATTTTTACTCCTAATAAAATAGTCTTCCAACTTGCGGCGGCGGGAGCAAATACCATTGTTGATCGATAGTATCAGTGCATTTTGTCGTAAGATTTATCGCCCCAAAAACGTCAAAACCGAATAGATTATTAACAGGCGTTTGCAAGCACGAATTAGTAGCTTTGTTATAAATTTGTACGGCTCCGTTTGTCATTGGACGAAACGTAAATTTCTGAAAAGGATTATCTTTATTGCAAGGTGAGTGAATTACTCCGTTTTTATAAGTATTTATGCAAGTCGTGCGAGTGTTGAAATTTACTATCATGACTTCATTATTTGGTAGTAAAATTAGACGCCAAACACGATATCCTCCTAAATTGCCGCTTTCATAGAGCGAGTAGCCCCATAACCAGTTTCCAGGAGATGTATACCAAATAGTGATCACAACGCCGTTTGCACCCATTATCACCATAAAATCGCTTGTTCTATCAAATAGATCAGGCGGGATACCTTGTAGACTGATAGTCGGTTGTTTGAAATTCAAGTCCGGTTTACTAAAAGCACTTGAAAACATCGGACCATGTGTTAATGAGTTCATTACAGGCAAATCCACTTTTTTAAGTAGCGATGGCGTTCTAGTCGGCATAGGATTTGTAAAATTTGATGTTAGAAGAGTTGGAAAATCGCCTAAATTTAGCGGATCTGGATCATCCGTTTTGCCAAAAATGCTTCCTAATGGATTTATTTTTTGAGTGCTTACATTTGTCGTTTTTGATGAGCAAGCACTAAAAAGAGCGATACAAAATAGTAAAATAAGACTATTTTTAATATGCTTGAAAATAATTTTAGTCATAAATTTCCTTTTTTAGTATTTTTTGATTTTGGTAATTTTTAAAATATCATTTTGGCTGAGTAGATTTAATAGCCGCAAAAGTTTTTTCATAAAATTTACCTATAATGATATTTGTAAAATTTAATAAATAAAAATAAATAAATTTTAAATACATACCAAAATTATAACTTCATAGTCGAAAATTTCGTCATATAATATATTAAAATTTATTTGTATAAAATTTAAGTTGTTGTGAAATTTGAAAAATTTATATTCATAATAAAAATATTTATAATTCAAGGATGATTTATTCAGATCGTTACTTTTCGTATTTAAATTTGATTTTCCGATATTTATTATAAAATTTGAATTTATTATATATTTCAGTTATATAAAAATTATCCAATTATAAATTTAACTGTTTTTTAATATGCTATCTCCGCCTAATTGAATTCCGTTTTGTATCCACTCTTTCATTGTAGGGTGAAGATAAAGAGCGTTGCAGGTCTTTTTCCATGAGATAGATGATTGCTGCCACATGGTTTTAAACTTTATCGTGCTATTATCAATACTATAAAATAAGCATTCAACTGCCCAAGGGTGCTCTTTAGCACCGCGTTTAATCGCCTCAAAATCAGATAATGTCGAGTCATCTCCTATTAATAATCTTAAATGGAGATAACTATCAACTTCGTTTTTATCGGCATTTAATTTTTTATTGACTGAGCTATTTGATATATAGATAGAGTTTATTTTATCAAATGTATTTTTTATATCGACTACTATTTTTGCCACTTCGGCATCCGTTCTTGACATTGTAAGTTTTGGTATACTAACACTTGCTAATAAGCCGGTAATAACTATAACAAATGCTAATTCTACCATCGTAAATGCTTTTTTCATCGGTAATCCTTTTTTTAATTTGAATTCTAATACCAATGTAATTAATATATTATCAATAATTATTAAAAAGCATGCATTATTATTTTATTTTCATAAATTTGTATTCAAAGTTATTTAATACTTTTTTGGATAAAATCTAATCTACTTTAAAATTTGAAAGATTTATTATGAATAGAAAAAAAATTTATAATCCAAGCTCAAACGAGACTTTAAACGATAGAAAAGTATTTGGTGGAAATCCGCATGGAATTCTAAACTTCACAAAAGCAAAATACACATGGGCGCTCAAGCTTTGGGATCTTATGGAAGCAAATACCTGGTTTCCAAAAGAGGTCGATACCACCGATGACGTGCGTGACTACGCATGTAATCTCACGACCGCTGAAAAACGCATGTATGACTTAGTTTGGAGCCAACTCATTTCTATGGATAGTTTTCAGACAAACAATCTAGCCGATAACATAAATCCTTATATCACAGCTCCTGAGATAAATGCGATCTTAGCGCGTCAAGCTTACGAAGAGGCAAATCACTCAAAAAGTTACGCCGTAATGGTAGAAGCGATCTGCGATAACACGGATCTGATTTACGAAATGGAAAAATACGACGACGTTTTACGTAAGAAAAACGACTATATCTCAAGCGTATATGAAGAGCTTGCGGGCGAAGTTACGGATGAGAAACTACTTCTTGCTATGGTGGCAAATCAAATTTTAGAAGGCGTGTATTTTTACAGTGGATTTACAGCGATTTACGCACTGGCGCGCGCCGGAAAAATGCTAGGAAGCGCTCAGATGATACGCTTTATCCAAAGAGATGAGATAACTCACTTACTTTTGTTTCAAAACATGATAAACTCAGTGCGCAAAGAGCGTCCAGATCTATTTACAAGCGAAGTCGAAGCTAAAATTTACGAGATGTTCAAAAAAGCCGGAGACCTTGAAATAGAGTGGGGAAAATACATCACTGGAAATCAGATAATGGGCTTTACCGATGATATTATAGAGGAGTACATCCACTATCTCGTTGATGATAGGCTGACTTCTATCGGGCTTAAAAAGCTTTATAACGCAAAACATCCTATAAAGTGGGTTGATGATTTTGCTAAATTTAACGACCAAAAGAGTAATTTCTTTGAAAGTAAAGTTACGAATTATAGTAAAGGAAGCCTTACTTTTGATGATTTCTAGCCTTAGATCTTTAACTCTTGATTCGCTTGGTGTGGTAAATAGGGCTAGTGAGCTTTTAAATTTAGTAAAAGATATAAAGCCGGGCGAATTGGCGTTAGGCAGTGAGCTTTGCGTGAGCGGATATGAAAGTTTGGGTGATAATTTTGAAAACGCTCTAATAGCGAATTTAAAAAAATCGCTTTCTAACGGTGCTTTTTTCGGTTTTACTCATTTTAGTGATGGTTTTAACGAATTTATACTTTTAAATGGCGATAAAGAAATTTATAAACAGAAAAAAGCGATTTTATTTACTCCGAATTTAGAACAAGATAAGTTCAAAGCTGGAAAAGTTGAAGATATAAATTTATTTGAACTTGAGGGCGTTAAAATCGGCGTTTTGATCTGCTTTGAGCTACGTTTTACTGAGCTTTGGGAGAAATTAAAAGGCGCGGATATCATTCTCGTGCCATCGCTTTGGGGAAAAGGACGCAAAAGGCATTTTGAAATTTTGTGCGAAGCTTTAGCCTTACAAAATAGATGCTACGTGGTGGCTTGTAGCGATAAAGATCTAAAATTCGAAGCAGTTTTTAAGCCAAATGGTCACATTGCCAAAAGCTCTGAGTTTGAACCAAATTCGGCTAATGAGTTTAAAAAATCTTTAGGACTCGTTTAATTTAAATACTACTATAAGCAAATTTTATGTATAATTTCCCTTTGTTGAAGGGAAAAAATGGATAGTTTAGAGCGTGCCAGATGTCAAAAAATGGCTGATGATATAGCCGATGTTATAGAGCTGACGCCTATGGTTTATAAGGCGTTTTGTAGTACTCCACGTACGGATTTTGTTCCGGTTTCGATCAATGCTTTTAAGTTAGATGCTCATCCGATTGGAGGCAATCAATGGATTAGTTCGCCTCTAACAGTAGCTAAAATGACACTTGCTTTGGAAGCTGAAAATTGCGATAATATACTTGAGATCGGTTGCGGAAGCGGATATCAAGCTGCAATTTTAAGTATGCTTGCTCACAGAATTTTTAGTATTGAGCGTATAGAAAAACTTGCAAATGAAGCTAAGCTAAAGATGAAAAAACTCGGTTTTAATAATGTAAATATAAGATATGACGATGGAAACGTAGGCTGGAAAAGTTACGCTCCATATGATAGAATAATACTTAGCTGTGCTTGTTTAGGTGTTCCGACTAGGCTTTTTGAGCAGTTAAAAGATGGCGGAATTTTAGTAGCTCCTATTAAAGAAAATAGTAAACAATTTATAGTTAAATTTAAAAAAAATGGCTCAAATTTAGAAAAAATAGTTCTTGATGAGTGTGAGTTTGTTCCTTTATTAGATGGTAGAGAGTAGTTTTTAAGAGTATATTTCTCTTATTTAACTTTTTTGTGTATAATTATGCTATCAAAAATAATTAAGGAGAAATTATGGAATTAAGAACACTGCCTTTTAATCCGGCTACAAATGCTGTCGTAAGTGAAGAAACCTGTAACTATCATTATGGAAAACATCATCAAACTTACGTAAATAATTTAGACAACCTCATAAAAGGTACGGATTTTGAAGGTGCCGATCTTTTTGAGATTTTAACTCACTCTGAAGGTGCGATTTTCAATAACGCTGCTCAAATTTACAATCATGATTTTTACTGGGATTGTATAGCTGCTAAGACAGATATTAGCGATGAGTTAAAAGCTGCTTTGCAGAGTGATTTCGCGGATTTTAAATCTGAGTTTTTAAAGAGCGCTACTACTTTATTCGGTGCCGGATGGACTTGGCTTGTTTATAATCCAAATTCACATAAACTCGAGATAAAAAACACTAGTAACGCAGGAACGCCGGTAACTGAAGGTTTGATCCCACTTTTAGTAGTTGATGTGTGGGAACATGCATACTATATCGATGCTAAAAATGCAAGAGCTGCTTATTTAGAGAAATTTTATGAAAATATAAATTGGGACTTTGTAAGTGCTGCTTATGAATGGGCTAAAAAAGAGGGTTTAAGCTCGGTTAAATTTTATATAGATGAAATTTATAAAGGTTCGGGCTGTTGCGGTGGACATTGCGGTTGTCATTAAGATATAATTGACTTATAACATTTATATAAATTTATAAATTATAGCAGAACCGGCTTTGGTTCTGCTTTTTTAATCTATTAGTGCTAAAAAATTGATTTGAAATAGTATAATAAATTTGCTTATTTAGCAATCTTTCTATAACCTATAATCTATAATTTTTACCGTTAACTAAACTTTAAATTTAGCTTTTGAACTCAAAAATCTTTTAAATTTAAAATATGCAAAATAGCTTTAAATTTTAATTTATTCCTTTTTTAAAGGAAAATATTTATAAAAAATGTATAAAAATCAACGTAAAATTTGCTATTTACACTCTGTTTTGGATATAATACGCGTCTTTTGATGAGAAGGCTTAGCCTTACTTGTATGCTTATTCTAACCCAAATAAAGCCTATGCAAGCTTGATTATATCAAAAGGTCACGTGTCGTGACAAGTTATTTTTAAAGGAAAAACAATGGAAAGAATTAGGCTTAAGCTAAAAGCTTATGACCACAGAGTTCTAGACCGTACAGTTGCAGCTATCGTAGAAGCTGTTAAAAGAACTGGAGCCGACGTAAGAGGTCCAGTGCCAATGCCTACAAAGATTAAACGCTATACAGTGTTAAAATCTCCACATGTTAATAAAGATTCTCGCGAACAGTTCGAGATGAGAATTCATGCTCGTATGCTAGATATCGTAGCAGCTACTCCTGATACAGTTGATAGTTTAACAAAACTTGACTTAGCTCCAGAAGTTAATGTCGAAGTTCGTGCTATGGGCAAGTAAGAGTAAAAGGAATAAATGATGGAATATATTGTAGAAAAAATAGGCATGAGTAGAACTGTTTCAGCTCCTAGTACTCCTGTAACTCTGCTTAGGCTAGTTCCTGCTAAAGTTTGCGAGCTAGGCGAAGGCGGTAAAGCTATAGTGGCTTATGCGCACACAAAAGCAGATAACAAAGCTATAAAAGGTCAGCAAAAAAAATATGGTTTGAGTAGTGAATTTAATTCATTTGCTACTTTAAGCGTTGCAAATAGCGAAGCTGGCGATTTAGACGTAAATCCACTAAATGAAGCAAAAGTTTTAAAAGTAAGTTTTAATACTAAAGGTAGAGGCTTCCAGGGCGTTATAAAAAGACACGGATTCTCAGGCGGTCCAGCAAGTCACGGCTCACGTTTTCACAGACGTCCGGGATCTATAGGAAACTGCGAATGGCCAGGTCGTGTTCAGCCAGGTAGAAAAATGGCAGGGCATTACGGCAATGAGAAAACTACAGTTAAAAATGAAGTAGTGAGCTTTGATAGTGCTAATGGAATTTTGGTTTTAAAAGGTTCAGTACCAGGATTTAACGGTGCTATGGGTAGAGTAAGGATAGTCAAATGAGTAAAATAGCCGTTTTAAACGAAAAATTTGAAAAAACAAGCGAGATTGAACTTCCAGCAAGTTACGCTGAAGTAAATTCGCATAATTTATATTTATATGTTAAAAGCTACCTTGCTGGTATAAGAGCAAATTCAGCCCACACTAAAGGTCGCTCAGATGTAAGTGGTGGTGGTAAAAAGCCTTGGAGACAAAAGGGTCGCGGCGGTGCTCGTGCTGGTTCAACTAGAACTAACGTATGGGTAGGCGGTGCAGTTGCATTTGGTCCAAAAAACAACAGAAATTATGATCAAAAAGTTAATAAAAAACAAAAAAGACTTGCTCTTGAGTTTGCTTTAAATGACAAAGTTGCAAACGGCAAATTTTTTGCGGTTGATAGCATAGAAATATCAAGCGGCAAGACAAAAGATGCAGCATCTATCATCAATAAACTCGGTGTAAGAGATGCACTTATCATCAAAAATGAACTTGATGCAAAAACACTTTTAGCATTTAGAAATTTAGCAAATTGCTACGTTATAGATGCTAGCGAAGTAAATGCATATTTGGTTTCAGTTTATAGTGCGGTTATAGCTGAAAAAGCAGCACTACAATCTATCGTAAAAGAGGGCTAAAAATGGCAGATATAACAGATATCAAAACTATACTTTATACAGAAAAGACTCTTGGCCTTCAAGAACAAGGTGTAGTGGTTATCCAAACTTCACCAAAAATGACTAAAAACGGTCTAAAAGAGGTGCTAAGAGAGTATTTTGGCGTAACGCCGCTTAGAGTAAATTCATTAAGAATGGACGGAAAAGTTAAGCGTTTTAAAGGAAGAGTCGGCGTAAGAAACGACTTCAAAAAATTCTATGTAAAATTACCAGATGGCGTTAGCCTAGAAAATGGGGAGGCGTAAGATGGCTATAAAAAGTTTTAAACCATATACTCCAAGCAGAAGATTTATGACAGGTTTGTCAAGCGAAGATATAACTGCTAAACCAAGCGTTAGAAGCTTACTTGTAAAAATTCCGGCTACCGCAGGTAGAAATCACAATGGTAGAATCACAAGTCGTCATAAAGAAGCAGGCGCAAAAAAACTTTACCGTATAATTGATTTTAAAAGAAAGAAATTTGGTATTCCTGGAAAAGTTGAAACTATCGAGTATGATCCAAATAGAAATTGCCGTATAGCTCTTATATCTTATACCGACGGCGAAAAAAGATATATTATTCGCCCTAGCGGTTTAAATGTAGGTGATGTTATAAGCTCAGCTGAAAGCGGACTTGATATAAAACCAGGTAATGCTATGAAGTTAAAAAGTATCCCTGTTGGTACAATAGTTCATAACATAGAGCTTAAGCCGGGCAAAGGCGCTCAAATGGCTAGAAGCGCAGGTGGTTATGCTCAACTTATGGGTAAAGAAGAAAAATATGTTATTTTAAGACTCCCAAGCGGTGAGATGAGACAAGTTTTAGCTGAGTGTATGGCTACAGTCGGCGTTGTTGGAAATGAAGATTGGGCAAACGTAACTATCGGTAAAGCAGGTCGTAATCGTTATAGAGGAATTCGCCCTCAAACTAGAGGTTCTGCGATGAACCCGGTAGATCACCCACACGGCGGTGGTGAAGGTAAGAAAAATTCAGGTCGCCATCCTGTTACTCCATGGGGCAAACCAACTAAGGGTGCTAAAACTCGCCGCAAAAAAGCTAGTGATAGACTTATAATATCAAGAAGGAAAGGTAAATAACGATGGCTAGATCGCTAAAAAAAGGTCCATTTGTCGATGATCATGTTATGAAAAAAGTTCTAGCTGCAAAAGCTGCTAATGATAATAAGCCGATAAAAACTTGGTCAAGAAGAAGCATGATAATACCTGAAATGATAGGTTTAACATTTAACGTTCATAACGGTAAGGGTTTTATTCCGGTTTATGTAACAGAAAATCACATAGGTTATAAACTCGGTGAGTTCGCACCAACACGCACATTTAAGGGTCATAAAGGCTCTGTGCAAAAGAAAATAGGTAAGTAAGGGGAAGTTATGAGTAGAGCTATTATTAAATTCATAAGACTATCTCCAACAAAAGCTAGACTTATAGCAGATGAAGTACAAGGAATGAACGCAGAGCTTGCACTTGCAAGTTTGAGTTTTATGCCTAATCGCGGCGCAAAATATATCGCGAGTGCTATCAGCTCAGCTGTAGCTAATGGCGGATTTGAGCCAGAAGAGGTAGTTGTAAAAAGTTGTAGAGTAGATGCTGGTCCGGTTCTTAAAAGATTTAGACCACGTGCAAGAGGAAGCGCTAGTAGAATTAGAAAACCAACTAGCCATATTCTTGTAGAAGTATCTAAACCTGAAAGTAAGGAAGCATAAAATGGGACAAAAAGTTAATCCAATAGGCCTTAGACTAGGTATCAATAGAAACTGGGAGTCTAGATGGTTTCCATCAAAAGCGACTTTACCAGAAAATATAGGCGAAGACTATAAAATAAGAAAATTCCTAAAAACTAAGTTATATTATGCTGGTGTTAGTCAAATTCTTGTTGAAAGAACAGCTAAAAAACTTCGCGTTACCGTAGTTGCGGCTCGTCCAGGAATCATAATAGGTAAAAAGGGCGGAGAGATTGAAAATTTGAGATCTGAAGTTACAAAACTTGTAAATAAAGATATCGCTATCAATATCAAAGAAGAGAGAAAAGCAGGAAGTTCAGCTCAATTGGCAGCAGAAAACGTAGCTATGCAGCTTGAGCGTCGTGTTGCTTTCCGTCGCGCTATGAAAAAAGTTATCCAAGGTGCCCAAAAAGCTGGTGCCAAAGGTATCAAAGTTTCAGTTGCTGGTCGTTTAGGCGGAGCTGAAATGGCTAGAACAGAGTGGTATTTGGAGGGTCGTGTGCCGCTTCATACGCTAAGAGCTAGAATAGATTACGGCTTTGCAGAAGCCCATACTACTTATGGTAACATAGGTGTTAAAGTTTGGATCTTTAAAGGCGAAGTACTTCAAAAAGGTATTCAAGCCGATAAAAATGAAGATACATCACCAAAAAAACCAAGACGTGCTAGAAGGGGTAAATAGTTATGTTATTACCAAAAAGAACTAAATATCGCAAAATGATGAAAGGTCGTAACCGCGGCTATGCAACAAGAGGAGTAGATCTTGCTTTGGGTGAGTTTGGACTAAAGGCTGTTGAAGCTGGTAGAGTAAATTCACGTCAGATAGAATCGGCTCGTCAAGCATATACTCGTCATGTGAAAAGACAAGCTAAAACTTGGATCAGAGTTTTTCCAGATAAACCTATTACTAAAAAACCTCTTGAAACTCGTATGGGTAAAGGTAAAGGCGGTGTTGAAGAGTGGGTTATGAATATAAAACCTGGTAGAATTATATTTGAAATGTCTGGAGTTAGTGAAGAGCTTGCTCGTGAGGCTTTAACTCTTGCAATGCACAAGCTACCATTTAAGACTAAGTTTGTAACTAAAGAGAGCGAAAATGAAGTATATTGATATAAGTGCAAAAAGTATGAGCGAACTTAACGCTTTATTAAAAGAGAAAAAGGTGCTTTTATTTACACTTAGACAAAAGCTAAAAACTATGCAGCTAACTAACCCAAACGAGATCGGCGAGACTAAAAAAGATATCGCTAGAATTAACACTGCAATTAGTGCTGCGAAATAAGGGGCGAACAATGGCAGTAGAAATGAAAAGACAAATTCAAGGCGTTGTCGTTGCAAAGGCTGGTGATAAGACGGCGACTATTCTTGTTGAAAGAAGAGTTATGCACCCAAGATATCACAAATTTGTAAAACGCTTTAAAAAATACCTAGTTCATGATGAAAAAAATGAACTAAAAGCAGGAGATACTATATCTGCTGTTGAGTGCAGACCACTAAGTGCTAGAAAAAGCTTCCGCTTACAAGCGGTTTTGAAAACAGGAGTTGAATAATGATACAAAGTTTTACAAGACTAGCAGTAGCTGATAACAGTGGCGCAAAAGAGCTTATGTGTATAAAAGTTTTAGGCGGTAGCAAAAGAAGATATGCAAGCCTCGGCGATATCATCGTTTGCTCAGTAAAAAAAGCTCTACCAAACGGTAAAATAAAAAAAGGTCAAGTAGTTAAAGCAGTAGTAGTTAGAACGAAAAAAGAGGTCCAAAGAGCAAATGGATCACTTATTAGATTTGACGAAAATGCAGCCGTTATACTTGATAATAAAAAAGAGCCAGTAGGCACTCGTATATTTGGCCCAGTTGGTAGAGAAGTAAGATATGCAAACTTTATGAAGATTGTATCTCTTGCACCGGAGGTTCTATAATGGCAGTTAAATATAAAATTAAAAAAGGCGATGAAGTAAAAGTAATCGCAGGTGATGATAAAGGTAAAGTTGCAAAAGTTATTGCGGTTTTGCCAAAAAAAGGTCAGGTAATAGTTGAGGGTGTTAAGGTTGCTAAAAAGGCGGTTAAACCGACCGAGAAAAATCCAAATGGTGGATTTATTAGCAAAGAGATGCCTATTGACATTTCAAATGTTGCAAAAGTTGAGGGATAAGTATGAGACTAAAAGCAAAATATAATGAGAGCATTAAACCGGCTCTAACAAAAGAGTTTGATATAAAAAACCCTATGCTTATCCCGGCAATTGAGAAAATTGTTATCAGCGTTGGAGCAGGCGAGGGCGCAAAAGATCAAAAATTACTTCAAAATATGGCTGATACGATATCTTTGATAGCTGGTCAAAAAGCAGTTGTAACAAACGCTAAAAAATCAGTAGCTGGATTTAAGGTTCGCGAGGGCTATCCTGTAGGTATCAAAGTCACTCTAAGAAAAGAGCAAATGTATACATTTTTAGATAAACTTGTAAGCGTTGCTTTACCAAGAGTTAAAGACTTCCGTGGTCTTCCAAGAGATGGATTTGATGGTCGTGGAAACTACAATTTTGGTTTAAATGAACAATTAATGTTCCCAGAAGTAGTATATGATCAAATTTTAAGAACACATGGTATGAATATAACTATAGTTACAACAGCGGGTGATGACAAACAAGCATTCAAATTACTTGAATTGTTCGGCATTCCATTTGCAAAAGGAAAGTAATATGGCAAAAAAATCAATGATAGCAAAAGCAGCACGCAAACCTAAATTTAGCGCGCGCGGATATACTAGATGTCAAATTTGTGGTCGTCCACACTCTGTTTATAAAGATTTTGGAATTTGCCGTGTGTGCCTAAGAAAAATGGCTAACGAAGGACTAATACCTGGTCTTAAAAAAGCAAGTTGGTAAGGGAAGCAAGATGATAAATGACTTAATTTCAGATGGACTAACACGCATTAGAAACGCTAGCATGAGAAGACTCGATACAACAAAACTTCTTCATTCAAATGTTGTTGAAGCAACTTTGAAAATTTTAGCCAATAAAAGCTATATAGAGAGTTATAACGTTGTTGAAGAGGGAAATAAAAAGTTTATTAACGTAGTTTTAAAATATGACGAGCGTGGAAGAAGTGTTATAAATGAATTAAAAAGAGTTTCAAAACCAGGTCGTAGAGTTTATCAAGGTAGAGATGAGATCAAAAGATTTAAAAACGGTTACGGAACTATCATAGTAAGCACAAGCAAAGGTGTTCTAAGCAACGACGAAGCCCACAAAGCAGGTGTCGGCGGCGAAGTACTTTGCACAGTTTGGTAAGAGTTGAATTAGCCTTTTAAATTTGTAGTATTAAATTTAAAAAAGGCTAAATCTTTTTTATGGCATTGGGTATCCATTCGTTTTATGTAGAAATACCCTAGACAAATAAAAAAGGAAAAAGATGTCAAGAATTGGAAAACAACCGATATCTATCCCAAATGGTTTAGATGTTAGTTTAAAAGGTAGTGTTTTGGTTTTTAAAAAAGGCAACAACACTAAAGAGCTAGATACTAAAGGTAATGTTAATATCGAAGTTAAAGACGGAAATATCATATTTACAAGCAAAGGCGATGATAGACAAAGCAGGGCTTATTGGGGAACTTATAGAGCTTTAGCGAACAACGTTGTTGTTGGTCTAACTACTGGATTTACAAAACAACTTGAGATAAACGGTGTCGGTTATAAAGCAGCTGCAAAAGGTAAAGTTTTAGAGCTTGCGCTCGGTTTTTCTCACCCTATAAATTATGAACTTCCAGAAGGCATAGAGATAAGCGTGGAAAAAAATATTATCACTATCAAAGGAAGCGATAAACAAGTTGTTGGTCAAGTAGCAGCAGAAGTTAGAGGATTTAGACCGCCAGAACCATATAAAGGTAAAGGTGTTAAATACGTCGAAGAGCGCATAATCTGCAAAGCCGGCAAAACATCTAAGAAATAAGGGTAAGTAATGGTAGCAAATGTATTAAAAAGAAAAATATCTCTAAGAATTAAGAGAAAAAGAAGAATCAGAGCTAAAATTAGCGGTACACCGTCTTGCCCGAGAATCTCAATCTTCAAATCAAATAGAACTATATATGTTCAAGCGATCGAAGATATTAATGCAACAACTCTTTGTGCAAGTGATGGTAGGAAGCTTGGTATAAAGGCAAACAAATCTGGAGCAGCAGTTTTGGCTAAAGATATCGCAGGTAAGCTAAGTGCAAAAGGTATAAACGAAGCAGTATTTGATAGAAACGGCTATCTATATCATGGCGTTGTTGCGGCTTTTGCTGAAGCTTTAAGAGAAAATGGCATTAAGCTATAACGCAAGGATTGTTGATGGAAAAGTATAATAGAGAAGAATTTGAAGAAGTAATCGTCGACATCGGTCGCGTTACAAAAGTTGTTAAGGGCGGTAGAAGATTTAGATTTACGGCTCTTGTGGTAGTAGGCGATAAAAAAGGTCGTGTAGGTTTTGGTTTTGGAAAAGCTAAAGAAGTTCCAGACGCTATGAAAAAAGCGGTTGATGACGCTTTTAAAAACATAGTTGAAGTAAAACTAAAAGGCAGTACGATTCCTCATGATATTGAAGTTAAATTTAACGCAAGTAGAATCTTGCTAAAACCGGCTAGTGAAGGTACCGGAGTTATCGCCGGTGGTGGCGCACGTCCTGTTGTAGAGCTTGCAGGTATAAAAAATATACTTACAAAATCACTTGGTTCAAACAACTCTGCAAATGTTGTTCGCGCTACAATTAAAGCGCTTAGTATGCTAAAAGGTTAAGGAGAGAGCATGGGACTAGAAAATTTACAAAAAGCTAATGGCTCAACTCGCAATACTAAAAGAATCGGTCGTGGTCAAGGTAGCGGTTGGGGTAAAACCGCTACAAAGGGCGGTAAAGGTCAAACCGCTAGAAAAGGTTATAATGAAAAAAGAGGTTTTGAAGGCGGACAACAACCGCTTCAAAGAAGACTTCCAAAAGTCGGCTTTGCTTCTAAATTTGTAAAACCTTATGCCATAAACGTAGATAAAAATGAAGGTATTAAAACTTTAAGCGAAATTACGCTTGATAGCCTTAAAACAGTTCATAAATTTTCAAATAGCATCAAAAAAGTTAAGCTTATTGGTGCGGGTGCTAAAGATTTAGCAAGCAAAATAAAAGACGAGAACATAACCGTTACTGGAAATAACTAATGAATAAAACATTAATCAACAAGATACTTATTACGCTTGGATTTTTGTTTGCTTACAGAGTGCTGGCTTATGTGCCAGTACCTGGCGTCAATGTTGATGTCATAAAAGAATTCTTTACTTCAAATAGTAACAATGCCTTAGGATTATTTAATATGTTTAGTGGTAGAGCAGCTGAACGTTTGAGTATTATTTCACTGGGTATTATGCCTTATATCACAAGTTCGATTATTATGGAGTTATTAGCAGCCACATTCCCTACTCTTGGAAAGATGAAAAAAGAGCGTGACGGTATGCAAAAATATATGCAAATCATCCGTTACGCAACTATAGTTATAACTATTATCCAAGCTGTAGGAGTGAGTATAGGTTTGCAAAGCCTTACTGGACGAGGCGGCGAGCAAGCTATTATGATAGATATAAATCTATTTATAGCTATAAGTTGTATCTCTATGCTAAGCGGAACTATGCTTCTTATGTGGATAGGTGAGCAGATAACTCAAAGAGGTATCGGTAACGGTATAAGCCTTATTATATTTGCTGGTATAGTAAGTGGAATTCCTAGTGCTATTGGCGGAACTATAAATTTAGTAAATACCGGAGAGATGAACTTTTTAGTTGTTATTGGTATAGCTCTTGTTATACTTATAACAGTAGGAATAGTAATCTTTGTAGAGATGGGTGAAAGACGTGTTCCGATCTCATACTCAAGAAAAACGGTAATGCAAAACCAAAATAAGAGAATAATGAACTACATTCCGATTAAAGTAAATTTAAGCGGTGTTATTCCTCCTATCTTTGCTAGTGCGATTCTTATGTTCCCGGGCACGATTTTGCAAGCAAGCACAAATGAGTTTATACTGGCTATAAACGACTTTTTAAATCCAAATAGCTACTTTTTCAACTTTTTAACATTTTTGTTTATTCTATTTTTTGCATATTTTTACGCATCTATTACGTTTAATGCAAAAGATATCAGCGAGAATTTAAAAAGGCAAGGCGGATTTATCCCAGGAGTCAGACCGGGCGAGAGTACGGCTACATATCTTAACGAGGTTGCTAGCAGACTTACTTTAACCGGATCTGTTTATCTAGGACTTATCTCAACACTTCCTTGGATTTTGGTTAAATTTATGGGAGTACCGTTTTATTTTGGCGGAACAAGTGTTCTTATAGTCGTTTCAGTAGCGCTTGACACGATGAGAAAAATAGAGGCTCAAATTTACATGAATAAATATCAAACATTAAGTGCGGTTGGACTTTAATATGGGGATATCTATTAAAAATGCAAAGGATCTAGAACAACTAAGAGCGGCAAATAAAATTGTCGCTAATACTCTTGATTATCTGCATAACTATATAAAGCCTGGAATTTCTTTGTTGGAAATTGATAAAATTTGCGAAGATATGATAAGAAGTGCCGGTGCAAAACCGGCTTTCAAAGGGCTTTACGGTTTTCCAAATGCAGCTTGCATAAGCGTAAATGAAGTGGTTATCCATGGTATTCCAAATGAATATAAACTAAAAGAGGGCGACATAGTAAGTGTGGATATCGGCTCAAATTTAAAAGGATATTTCGGCGATAGTGCTAGAACATATCCAGTCGGTAAAATCTCAGTTACTGATGAAGCTTTGATAGCTTGCAGTAAAGATGCTCTTTATTTTGCGATTGAGTATATAAAATCCGGAATGCATTTTAAAGAGATTTGCTATGAGCTTGAAAATTTTATATTAAATCGAGGATTTGTTCCATTAAAGGGTTTTTGCGGTCATGGTATAGGAAAACGCCCTCACGAAGAGCCAGAAATTCCAAATTATCTTGAGGGAAATAATCCAAAAAGCGGACCAAAGATCAGAAATGGAATGGTTTTTTGCATAGAGCCTATGATATGTCAAAAAGATGGTACACCAGTTATCGCAGATGATAAATGGACTGTGACGAGCAAAGATGGTCTTAGAACTAGCCATTATGAGCATTGTTTAGCGATAATAGACGGTAAAGCAGAGATTTTAAGTCAAATTTAAAGTTTTTAACTTTGTCTTTTTTGACTATGTTGTGTTGGTTTTTAAATTTAGTCAATCACTGATGTTAAGTTTGCATCACTCTAAATTTAAAAATCGCCTTGCTTGGTAAAAATACCTTATTTTAGGTATTTAATTAAATTTACTCAATACTTAAAGCGTGAGCAAAAGCGAACGGACTTTAGTATTTGGTTCTTTAGTACGAATTTATTCGTACGCTAAAAGAACATCAAAATAGAAAGGAGAAAATATTGGCAAAAGATGATGTCATAGAGATCGATGGCAATGTAGTTGAAGCTCTACCAAATGCGACTTTTAAAGTCGAACTTGACAACAAGCATATAATACTTTGTCACATAGCCGGTAAGATGCGTATGCATTATATTAAGATTATGCCGGGGGATCGCGTTAAAGTTGAACTTACGCCTTATAGCCTTGATAAGGGCAGGATAACATATAGGTATAAGTAATATTAAAGCTAAATTTAGATAAAATCCAACTTTTTGCAACTAACTGTGTGAAGAAGTGTTTTCAAAATTAACCACTATTTTGAAAACAGTTGGTTTGAGATTTCGTCAAAACCTAAGTGCAGTTGAATAAAAGTGGTAATAAATTTTTAGGAGACTAAGATGAAAGTTCGTCCTTCTGTTAAGAAGATGTGTGACAAATGTAAAATTGTCAAACGCAAAGGCATAGTTCATGTTATTTGCGAGAATCCAAAACATAAACAAAGACAAGGATAAGGTATGGCTCGTATAGCAGGTGTTGATTTACCAAAGAAAAAAAGAGTTGAGTATGGCCTTACCTATATCTACGGTATAGGCTTATTTACTTCAAGAAAGATTCTTAATGCTGTTGGAATCTCTTATGATAAAAGAGTTTATGAGTTAAGCGAAGATGAAGCTGCTGCTATTCGTAAAGAGATCCAAGAACACTATATGGTTGAAGGTGATCTTAGAAAAAGCGTTGCAATGGATATCAAAGCACTTATGGATTTAGGTAGCTATAGAGGCTTAAGACACAGAAAAGGTCTTCCTGTTCGCGGTCAAAAAACAAAGACTAACGCAAGAACAAGAAAAGGCAGACGTAAAACTGTCGGCGCGGCTACAAAGTAAGGATAGAAAATGGCAAAAAGAAAAGTAATTAAGAAAAAAATCGTTAGAAAAAATATAGCAAAAGGTATCGTTTATATCTCTGCTACATTCAACAACACAATGGTTACAGTGACTGATGAAATGGGAAATGCTATAGCATGGAGCAGTGCCGGCGGTCTTGGCTTTAAAGGTAGTAAAAAATCTACTCCTTACGCAGCTCAACAAGCAGTTGAAGACGCTATGAATAAAGCAAAAGAGCATGGTATCAAAGAAGTTGGTATCAAAGTTCAAGGACCAGGAAGCGGTAGAGAAACAGCAGTTAAGAGTATTGGCGGAGTTGAGGGTATTAAGGTATTGTATCTAAAAGATATAACTCCACTTGCTCACAACGGTTGTAGACCACCAAAACGCCGCCGCGTGTAATGTTAGATAGAATTTAGGAGAATTATAATGGCAAGATATAGAGGACCAGTTGAAAAATTAGAAAGACGCCTAGGTGTATCTCTTGCACTAAAAGGTGAAAGAAGACTAGCTGGTAAAAGCGCGTTAGATAAAAGACCATACGCACCCGGTCAACACGGACAAAGAAAAACAAAAATTAGCGAATATGGTTTACAATTAAGAGAAAAACAAAAAGCTAAATTTATGTACGGCGTTAGTGAAAAACAATTCAGAAGATTGTTTTTTGAAGCTGCTAGAAGAGAGGGCAACACCGGAGCTCTTCTTATAGGTCTTTTAGAGCAAAGACTTGATAACGTAGTTTATAGAATGGGATTTGCTACAACTAGAAGATTCGCAAGACAACTTGTAACTCACGGACATATTTTAGTAAATGGTAAAAAGGTTGATATCCCTTCATATAGAGTTACTGCCGGAGAGAAAATCGAAGTCGCAGAAAAAAGTAAAACTAATCCACAGATTGTAAGAGCAATAGAACTTACAAATCAAACTGGTATAGTTGCTTGGGTTGATGTAGAAAAAGATAAAAAATATGGAATTTTCACAAGGATTCCAGAACGTGAAGAAGTGGTCATTCCAGTTGAGGAAAGATATATAGTAGAGCTTTACTCAAAATAGTAGGAGGCGATTATGAAAAAAATTACAACATCAGCTTATATGCCAACTGAGATTGAGGTTGTTAATGTGAGTGAGAATGTAGCTAAGATTATAGCATATCCGTTTGAGACAGGCTACGCTGTAACTTTGGCTCATCCGCTTCGCCGATTACTTTATACTAGCACGGTTGGATTTGCTCCGACTGCTGTTAAGATAGATGGCGTAGCTCATGAATTTGATAGTATGCGCGGTATGCTTGAAGATGTTACGCTATTTATTATAAATTTAAAAAACTTACGTTTTAAGCTCAAAAATGACTCAAAACGTGAAGTCATAGAGTATAGCTTTAAAGGGCCAAAAGAGATAACCGGAATTGATTTAAACAATGATATAGTTGAGATTGTAAATCCGGATTCTTACCTTGCTACCATAAACGAAGATGCTGAGCTTAAGTTTAGCCTTATAGTAGAAAAAGGTATTGGATATATGCCTAGCGAAGAGATCAGGGATTATATAGATAGCGAGTATATAGCGCTTGATGCTTTCTTTACTCCTGTTAAAAAAGCGGTTTATGAGATAGAAAATGTTTTGGTTGAAGACAATCCAGACTATGAAAAGATCGTTTTAACAGTGACAACAGATGGTCAAGTAAGTCCTATAGAAGCGTTTAAACACTCAATAGAGGCTATGTACAAGCAGATGTCTATATTTAATAATGTTCTAAATATAGATGTAAATATGGCATTAACTTCAAGTCAAAACTCAAATGAGCATTCAAAATTGCTTGAAAGCGTTGAGAATTTAAATTTAAGTGCTAGAAGTTTTAACTGTCTTGACAAAGCCGATATACGCTATATAGGCGAGCTTGCTCTTATGGAAGAGAGTGAGTTGAAAGATCTCAAAAATTTAGGTAAAAAATCTCTTGATGAGATAAAAGCTGTAATGGCAGAAATCGGCTATCCGTTTGGTGAAAATACATTAGGTGATAGTAAAGAAGCGCTCAGAAAAAAGATATCTGAGTTAAAATCATAAGAAGCGAAGGAATATATAATGAGACATAATCACGGATATAGAAAACTAGGACGCACTAGCTCTCACCGTGCAGCTTTGCTTAAAAACCTTACGATAGCTATCGTTAAGGCTGGTAAGATAGAAACAACGTTACCAAAAGCAAAAGAGCTAAGAGGCTATGTAGAAAAACTTATAACAAGAGCTAGAAAGGGTGATTTTAACGCCCATAAATTTGTTTTTGCACATTTGCAAGACAAAGAAGCTACAAATATGCTTGTTACTGAAATAGCCCCAAAATATGCTACAAGAAACGGCGGATACACTCGTATCATCAAAACTCGCGTTAGAAAAGGCGACGCAGCCGAGATGGCTTATATAGAGTTAGTAGCCCAATAACTAGTAGTCTTGTTTTGCCAAGAATTTTCTTGGCAAACCTTTTTAAATTTAAAAAGGCTTCTTAATTATTTTATTATAAATCAAAATTTTATTCAAATTTATTAAACATTCTAAAATTTAAAACGATATTTTATTTAAAGATAATTCATGTTTATTAGCCTAAACAGATAAGTTCTGTTTTAGTCCTTTAGTGATATAATAAGCTAAAAATAAAGAGGAATTTTATGATACCATTTAGCGATGAAGAGCTGTTAGAACCGGTTAAAGAAAGCTTAAAAGTTATTATGCCTATGCTAGAACAAGATGGCGGCGGCATGGAGCTTCTTGGGATCAAAAATGGAGTTGTATATGTTAGACTTACTGGGCATTGTCATGGATGTGCAGCTAGTTCACAGACGTTGAAATACGGCGTAGAAAGACAGCTAAAAGTAGATATTCATCCAGAACTCAGTGTAGTTAATATACCGATAGGAGAGGAATTTGAACTCTAAAAATTACAAAGATCTAGGTATAAAACTTTTTAAGGCTTCTAAATTCGATGAAGCAAAATCATGCTTTTCACTAGCTTATGAAGATAAAAGTAGCGAAGAGTTGTTAGCCCTCATTGATCTATGTGAGGTCGCAAAATCAAGCGGTCAAGAGGCTTTGTCGTTGTTTGAAATTTATATAAATACGGCTAAAGATAATCAACAAGATAATATAAACGAGATTATAAATATACTTCAAAGTGGAAATATGCAGAACTTAAAAGAGTTAGATTATGAAAATGCTATAACATACGCGGATTTTAAAAATCTCTTAAAAGGCAAGGATTTTAAAGATATATTTCAAAGCGTTATGTTTTCGACTAAAATTATTATAGCAGATAAAGAGGATTTGCTTGAGTTTGTCACTAAGCTTATAGATAATGGATATGACGAGATGGGGCTTAATTATCTTGAGAGTTCAGCTGTTATGTTTGCCGGAGATATTCGCATAGAACAGATGTTAAACAAGCTTAGGAATAAAAATGAAAATCTTGTTAAATGACGGAAATTTTATAACCGATAACTCCAAAACATGTGAAAGCGGATGCTTTTTTCTTAAATCAAATTCTAATGCTAAATTTGAAAATGATGCGATAAAGAGCGGAGCTATTATCATAACTCCTAAGAGAGCAAAAACTATTTTAAATTTAGATGATGGAATACGATTAATCGGTATCACCGGTACAAACGGTAAAACTACAACCGCGTTTGCTATTGCTTTTGGACTTAGGTCTCTTGGATATAAAGTCGGGATAAGCGGCACAAGGGGCGCATTTATATGCGATAAACAAATAGCAGATAAAGGTCTCACAACAAGTCAAATTCTAGAAACCCTAAGCTATATAAAGCAGGCAAAAGAGTCCGGATGTAGATATTTTGTAATGGAGGTAAGTTCGCACGCCATAGCTCAAAATCGTATAGAAGGGCTTAATTTTGCTCTTAAAGTTTTTACTAATTTAAGTCAAGATCATTTAGATTATCACAAAAGTTTTAGTGAGTATGCTAGAGTAAAATCAAGTTTTTTTGATGATGATTCTCCTAAGCTTATAAACGGTGATGACGAGAGTATTAAATTTAATCATAAAAATACTATGATTTATTGGCTTAAAAATAGCGACGCAAGTTTTTTCGTAGAAAATTATGATTTTAAAGGCGGTATAAAAGCTAATATAAAAAGCAAAAATGAAACGGCAAATTTGCAAAGTCATTTACAAGGCAAATTTAATCTTTATAATCTTTTGGCTGCGATCGGGTCCATTAAGTTTTTAAGCAGAGTTAGCTTGCAAGAGGCTGCTGACTCTGTGCGCAAATTTGAAAGCGTGGCAGGTAGAGTCGAGATAGTTAGTAAAAATCCGCTTGTTATCGTCGATTTTGCTCATACTCCAGATGGAATAGAAAAAGTTTTAGATGCTTTAAGTCACGATGAGCTTGTAGTAGTTTTTGGCGCAGGTGGAGATAGAGATAAAACAAAACGTCCTATAATGGGTAAAATAGTACAAAAATACGCATCGATATCTATAGTCACAAGCGATAATCCCAGAACAGAAGATCCAAATTCAATAATCGACGATATACTAGCTGGTATGCAGATAAATAACAGCGTTTTTTCTATAGAAAATAGAAAAGATGCAATAAAAAAAGCCATAGAACTAGCAGCCGGTAAAACAGTAGTAGTACTTGGTAAAGGCGATGAACCTTATCAAGAAATAAGCGGTAAAAAGTATCCGTTTAGCGATAAATTAGTCGTTCAAGAAATTTTAAGTGCTATTTAAACCAAAAAAAGGAATTAAAATGGAAATAGAGATGTTATATAGCAAAATTCACAGAGCCACGGTCACAGATGCAAATTTAAACTACGTAGGATCGATAACTATAGACGAGAGACTTATGAAAGCGGCAAATTTACTCGAGTTTCAAAAGGTTGAAATTTTAGATATTAACAACGGTGAGAGATTTCAAACATATGTTATAAAAGGTGAAAAAAAAGGTGAAATTTGCTTGAACGGAGCAGCAGCTAGAAAAGTATGTATAGGTGATATAATAATCATAGTAAGCTACGCGTCGATGAAGCGTAAAAAAGCAAAAAACTTCTCTCCTACGATAGTTCACGTAAATGAAAAAAACGAAATTAACGAATGAAACGGTACAATGCAAGCTTCCCAAATTGGATTTTAGATGCAAAATATACTATAAGTTCTACTTGGGCTATTTAAATTTAAAAATAATCTAGTTTTAAATTTGGATCGCCTAGGTTTATACCCTATACTCTTCATTTAAGATAATAAATTTAGTCTTAATTTGATATATTAAAATATTTAAGTATTTATAAAACTTTTAAATTTGTATAGACTAAAATAATCCTATTTTTAAAAAAAAATAAAAATTTATAAATGTAAATAAATATTGAAAAATAAATATTTGAAATGATGATATTTATCATTATAATATACATAAAGCATAGTTTTTATCGCATTATTTGTACAAAAATAATAAATTATTAGATTATATTTATTAGTTTATTTAGAGATAAAAAATAGAATTATAATAAGTATCAATTATGTGAATTAACATAGAATTAACAAAAAATGTTATAATTCGCCAAATTTAGTTACGAAAAGGATTTGTTTATGAATTATTTTGAGAATTTAAAAGTTTCAACAAAACTTTATCTAAGTTTTGCTATTGTCATTTTTCTTATGATAATAATTAGCGTGATAGGCATAAATAGGGTTGATTTTATCGATAAATCTCTATCTACAATGACAGATGTTAATTCACTCAAGCAAAGATACGGTATAAACTTTAGAGGATCGGTTCATGATAGGGCTATAGCCATAAGAGATGTTATATTGACAAATGAAAATGATGAATTAAAAACATTTTTAAACGATATAGCTAGGCTTGAAAAATTCTATAATGAATCTGACGCTCCTCTAAAACAGTTTATAAAGCAGATCGGCTCAGTAACGAAAGAAGAGCTAGATATGATAAAGGATATTGATTATATCAATGAAACCACCGTTCCTTTATACAAAAAAGCCATTTTGCTAAAACAAGAAGGAAAATACGATGAAGCTCATGAGCTTCTTATGCATGAAATAGCTGGCAAATTTACGCAATGGTTGGCTGCTATTAACAAATTTATAGATTATCAAGAAAACGCAAACAAAGAGCTTACCGATGTTATAAAAGCCGAAGCCTCCGGTTTTAAATACATAATGATCGTTTTGACTTTGATAGCTATCGTTATAGCTTCTACTATAGGATTTTTGATACAAAGTGGTATAAAAAGGCAGATCGGCGGTGAACCAAAAGATGTTAATAACATTATTTCGGAAGTCGCTCGCGGAAATTTAAGTATAAAATCAGATACGACTTATGAGGCTAGTATTTTAGCTCAAACTATCAAAATGCAAAATAAATTAAAAGAGATAGTCGAATCCATAAATCAAGCTTCATATCAAGTCGATGATAAAACTAAGATTTTGATTGAGACGTTTAAGAATGTTAATACATCAGTTACTAAACAAAATGATATAGCAACAAATTCTACAAAAATAGTTCAATTAGCAAAACAAAAAACCGGCGATGTAGCAAATATGGCAAAAGACACTCAGTTAAATTCAAATAAAGCCACAGAGTTATGCCAAAATGGAAAAAATTCTTCAAATGAAGTTGCTCAAAAGATGAATGAGATAAACGCAACTGTTGCTGAACAAGTAAATCAAATAAAACTTTTAAGCAGTCATGCTAAAGATATCAGTGGCACAGCTGAACTTATCTCAGAAATCACAGATCAAACAAATCTTTTAGCTCTAAACGCGGCTATCGAAGCAGCTAGAGCAGGAGAAGCAGGAAGAGGATTTGCGGTTGTTGCAGACGAGATCAGAAAGCTTGCCTAAAGGAACAGGCACGGCCACAGATGAGATTACAAATACAATTAAAATTATTCAAGAACAAACCGAAGTGGCAGTAAGTATTATCGAACAAGGAGTTCCAAAAGTTGAAGACGGATACAAACTATCAAGCGACGTAGCAGAGCTTTTAAATGAAATTTATAATCAAGCAGTTGATTCGTCTCATAAAGCTAGTTAAGTTGTAAGTGTGGCTGAAAATCAAGTAGAATCAATGGTTTTATTGGCTACAAATATAGAAAATATATCAAAAGTCTCACATGATACTCAAGACAATATGAACCAAAATCAAGAAAAACTTAAAGAGTTGGAAGCGATATCTAGAAAGTTGAATGAATTAATAGGATTTTTCAAGATTTGATAATTCGGTAAAAAGCTAAATTTAATACCCGTTTTGTTATAATTAATCAAAACTAAAGGTAGTTTATGTTTAAAGATTTTGATTTTTCTAAAATGGGTGAAATGCTCTCAGAGGCTCAAAAAAAGGCTGCAGAGTTTGAAAATGAGATTGCCGCTAAAGAGTTTGTGGCTAAAAGCGGCGGCGGTCTTATAAGTGTAAAAGCTAACGGTCGATCCCAAATTTTAGACATAAGTATAGATGATACGCTTTTAGAAGACAAAGAGAGTCTTCAAATACTGCTTATATCTGCTATAAATGATGCTATTAAGCTATCTGAAGACGAGAAAAAACGTGCCGCTTCTGCTATGTTTGGCGGTCTTGGCGGATTTGGAGTGTAGAATGAAAAAATTATGCTCATTTTTACTGCTATTTTTAGCTATTTTTGCTTACAGCGCACCTAAGCCGACTCCTGAAGACGTAGATGCGATATATCAAAAAAACAAAGATTCTCAGTTTAACTATAAAGGCAATATCGCAGTTGCATTAAATGCGGATCTTGCTGCTGTTATTTATGATAAAAACAATAAATTAGATAGTAAGGATTATATTAAATTTGATCCGTACTTAGGGCTTTATCTTATCAAATCCCAAAATACTTTAAGAGCTTCATTTATGATAGATGAGCTAGATAGCAAAGAAGATATGTGGGTTATGATTTTAGATAAAAACTCTACTGAAATGGGGCATATAAAGAGTTTTGCAAAAGATATAGGCGAACTCGACGAGCTTAGTTATAACGCTAGCAAAGCCGGACTTTTAGTTTGCGATTGCGGTACTATGGTCGGTATAGGCGTTGGAGGAAATAAATTTATAGGAAATAGATACATAAAACATTTTATGAAATATAGCGATGTATATTACGGCGATATAGGCGTGACTTTTAGTGATGATAATGGAACTATAACAGTAAAAAGCGCAAATCCTTTTGGAGCAGGAAAAGAGCTTTTAACAGGAGATACTATAGTATCTGTAAATTCAAAAGTACCAAATAATCTAAGAGAAATAAACGAGATGATTTTGTTTGCTCCAAAAGATGCGGTGTTGAAATTTGATATTAACAGAGATGGTAAAAACCAGTCTTATAGCATCAAGATGTCAAATTTGCCAAATAAAATTATGAATTCTTCCGATGATAATAAAACATCCTCGCTCAAAGCCAAAAAACCTGTTAAAAAGCGTACTTTTTTAAGTCAGTACGGTATAACTTTAAATCCGAATTTAACTATAAAAAGTGTAGCTCGAAACTCAAAAGCGTATAAAGCCGGTTTTAGGAACGGAGATAAAATAATGCAGATTGATAAAAAACAACTGAATTCCTCAGCCGATATAGAAAAAATAATGTCTGCAAAAAATGGTGCTTTTTATTATCTAGTTTCGCGTGATGATTTTCAGTTTTTTGTGAAAGTTTATAGATGAGCTTTGAAGAGTTTTTTGAGTTAAATTTACCAAAGGTCGATAGTTTCCATCCTCATTTTAATGATTCTCTTTCTTGGGTTTTGAAAGCAGGCGGAAAGCATTTTAGAGCTAAACTTCTTTTAGGAGTCGTAGATGCTTTGAAGCCTGATCTTAAGAGCGCATCTTACCCAGTCGCAGCAGCAGTAGAAATGCTTCATACATATTCTCTTATACATGATGATCTCCCTTGTATGGATAATGCGGATCTTAGAAGAGGCGTTGCAACTTTACATGTTAAATACGATGAAGTAAGTGCGGTATTGGCTGGAGATGCTTTGAATACCCATGCTTTTTATATGCTTAGTTCGGCTAATCTTCCTGCCGAAGCGGTAGTAAAATGCGTCCAAACATTAGCCGAAAATGGCGGTATATACGGTATGGTAATAGGTCAAGCCATAGACTGCTACTTTGAAAATAAGCATTTAAATTTAGATGAACTTAAGTTTTTACATCTGCATAAAACCGGCGCTTTGATCGCAGCTAGCATGAAAATGGGTGCCATAATATCAGCTCAGAGCGACAAACAATGTGAAAAAATTTATAATATAGGATTAAAGCTCGGACTTGCGTTTCAAATTCACGATGATATAATAGACGCTACTAGCGATGAGATGAAAGCTGGTAAAACAGTAAATAATGATTTGTTTAAAAATTCTTTTACAAATTTAATGGGTGTTAACGGCGCTATAGATGCTAGAGATGAGATAGAAAATGAGATTTTATACGAGCTTGATGGATCGCCTCTTAAAACTCTGATTTTAAATTTAATAAATAAATATCTAAAAGGATAGTTAAAATGTTTAAGAAACAAGCCGATACAATAAGGTTTTTATGTGCCGATATGGTTCAAAAAGCAAACTCCGGACATCCGGGTGCTCCTATGGGTTTGGCTGATATAATGAGTGTTTTGGTAAATCATATAAAACATAATCCTAAAAATCCAACATGGTTAAATAGAGATAGATTGGTATTTAGCGGTGGTCATGCAAGTAGCTTGGTTTATAGTTATTTATATCTTTGTGGTTATGACGTTAGTTTGGATGATTTGAAAAAATTTAGACAACTTCACTCTAAAACTCCCGGACATCCCGAGATAGAAACCCCGGGAGTAGAGATAGCAACTGGACCATTAGGACAAGGAGTGGCAAATGCTGTAGGTTTTGCCATGGCGGCAAAAAGCGCTTCAAATTTACTTGGAAATGAGATTATAAATCATAAAGTATATTGTCTGTGCGGCGACGGAGATCTAGAAGAAGGTATCAGTTATGAAGCTTGTGCTTTGGCTGGAAAACACTCTTTAGATAATTTAGTGATTATATATGATAGCAATAATATCACGATAGAGGGCGATACTAGTATAGCGTGGTGTGAAGATGTAAAAGTACGTTTTGAAGCGGCTGGATTTGAGGTTGCGCGGATAGATGGACATAATTATGATGAGATTGAATTTGCACTTTGCGAAGCAGATACGAAAGAAAAACCTTATCTTATTATCGCAAGTACAAAGATTGCTAAAGGCGCAGGAGATTTGGAAGGTAGTCACCATGCTCACGGCGCTCCGCTTGGTGAAGAAATCATAAAACAAGCTAAAATAGAAGCCGGATTTGATCCGCAAAAACAGTTTTTTGTAGATGATGACGTGCTTTTTAAATTTAGAAGTGCCGTGGAGTTAGGAGACCTTGCAAATGCGCAGTGGGACAAGCTAGTTAGCGAACTTCCAAATGAGAAAAAAGAGCTTTTAAACACTCTTTTAAATCCCGATTTTTCTAAAATTGATTTTCCAAATTTAAAAGGAGAGAAACTAGCTACTAGAGATAGTAACGGCAAGATTTTAAATGCTTTAGCTGCCGCGCTTCCCGGATTTATCGGCGGTAGCGCAGATCTTGCACCTAGTAATAAAACAGAACTTAAAGGTTTTGGAGACTTTCCAAGAGGTAAAAATATGCACTTTGGCATAAGAGAACACGCTATGGGAGCTATATGTAATGCTTATGCGCGTTATGGACTATTTTTACCGTTTTCGGCAACGTTTTTTATATTTAGCGATTACTTAAAAGCAAGTGCTAGAATAGCTGCTTTAATGGGTATAAAGCATTTTTTTGTCTGGACGCATGATAGCATAGGAGTAGGCGAAGATGGACCTACGCATGAGCCGATCGAGCAGCTTTCTACATTTAGAGCAATGCCGAATTTTTACTCATTCCGTCCAGCTGATGGTAATGAAAATGTGGAATGTTGGAAAACTGCATTAAATTTAAATGCTCCATCTGCATTTGTATGTTCTCGCCAAGCTCTACCTCCTTTAGATGAGTCTAAATTCGGAGATGTAAAAAACGGTGCTTATTTATTGAAACAAGCCTCAAATCCGAAAATAACTCTAGTTGCTAGTGGAAGTGAAGTCGGACTTTGTTTAGAAGCTGCAGGTATTTTAGATAGTGAGGGCATAGCAACAAACGTTGTATCTGCTCCTTGTTTTGATCTGCTTTTGGAGCAAGATGCGGATTATGTAAATACGATTTTTAATCCATCTACAAAAGTTTTAGCAGTAGAAGCAGCAAGCGCTCTTGAATGGTATAAATACGCTGATGATGTTTTAGGAATGCGTACTTTTGGTGCTAGCGCCCCTGCTAATGAACTTTTTAAATATTTTGGCTTTACCGCTACAAACGTAGCCAATAGAGCTAAAAATCTACTTTAAATTTAAAAAGAGGATTCACTCCTCTTTTGTTACTTTTTTACTCAAATTTATATTAATTATCAAAAATATAAGCCTTTTATCCGGTAAAAAAATAAACCGTTTGCTAAAAGTAGTGTATGATAATATAAATTTATATAAAGGAAATATCATGCGTACTTACGAAATGTATATAGACGGTGCTTTTGTTCCAAATAGAAGCTCTAAGAGCATTGAAGTTCTAAATCCAGCCACAAAAAAGGTTATTTCGACTATTCCAGATGCCGATATATCGCAAGTAGAAGAGGCGATTAGCAGTAGCAAAAAAGCTCAAAAATCTTGGGAGGCACTTGCAGCGATCGAACGTGCAAATTATTTAAGAAAAATAGCAAATGAGATAAGAGAGAATTCAGAAATGTTAGCTCAGACTATTACCGAAGAGCAAGGTAAAATCATATCTTTAGCTAGAGTTGAGGTAAATTTTACAGCTGACTATCTTGATTATATGGCTGAATGGGCTAGAAGATATGAAGGTGAGATTATACAAAGCGATCGCACAAATGAAAATATATTTATATTTAAACAAGCAATCGGAGTTGCAAGCGGTATTTTACCTTGGAATTTCCCATTTTTCTTAATCGCTAGAAAGTTGGCTCCTGCTCTTGTTACGGGGAATACTATTGTTATCAAAGCCAGTGTTGAAACGCCAAATAACGCGTTTGAATTTGCCAAACTTGCCCATAAAGCAGGTCTTCCAAAAGGAGTGTTTAATCTAGTAAGTGGACGTGGAAGTACGGTTGGAAATTTACTAGCAAGTCACAAAGATATAGGTTTAGTAAGTTTTACTGGTAGCGTGGAAACAGGAGCTAAGATTATGGAAGCTGCTAGTAAAAATATCATAAAAGTAAATTTAGAACTAGGCGGTAAAGCTCCTGCTATTGTTTGTAGAGATGCCGATATAGACGCGGCCGTAAATTATATAAAAAACTCGCGTATTATCAATACAGGACAAGTTTGTAACTGCGCTGAGAGAGTTTATGTGCAAAAAGATATTATAAAAACTTTTACAGACAAAATGGTAGAAGCAATGAAACATGTAAAATATGGCATTCCGACTGATGAAAAAGTAGATATGGGTCCCCTTGTAAGCGAAGCCGGATTAAACTCAGTAAATGCTATGGTAGAACGTGCGAAAAATAGCGGTGCTAAGGTATTAACCGGAGGACGCATATCTAGCAATCAAGACGGTTACTATTATGAACCTACTGTTATTACCGATATAGATCAAAAAAGTGAGCTTATCCAAAGTGAGATATTTGGTCCGGTGCTTCCTATAGTGGCTTTTGACAGTATAGATAATGCTATAGAGATGGCAAACGATAGTGATTATGGGCTAACTTCAAGTATTTATACGCAAAATATAGATATAGCGATGAGAGCATGCCGTGAGATTAAATTTGGAGAAACATATATCAATCGGGAAAATTTTGAAGCTATGCAAGGATTTCACGCCGGCTTTAGAAAAAGTGGTATAGGCGGAGCCGATGGAAAGCATGGGCTTGAAGAGTATCTGGCTACTCACGTTGTATATTTGCAATACAATAAAGATGCTAATTTTTAATTTGTAAATTTTAAATTTATATAATTAAATTTAAATAATTATAGTCGGAAAATATATCCGGCTTAACTAAACTTATTTTGTACCGGCTTAACTAAACTTATTTTGTACCGGCTTAACTAAACCATTTTAAGTTTATCAGCATTTAACATTTTTGGCTTTAGCGTCTTGAGCTTCTTTAAAAAACTCAGCCCTAGAAAGAGGTTCTTTCCCGGGGTGAGTTTTGTTAAAATGTTCCAGATATTTTTCATATCTTTGAAGCCCGATCAAAGGATACAAGGCTTCATCTAATTTCTCATAAGCTTGCCAAATTTTTTTAAGTTTAGCAAGTAATGCCATTGTAATCGCTCGCTTTTTTGTATTCGCTTTCACCAAGTGGATAAGCTTTATCATTACCATCTTTGTAAATTCTAAAGCAAATTCTAAATGTTTGTATAGCTACAATAACGACAACTATCATAAAAAATCCACAAAGCACAGCGTCAATTATATTATTTCTAATAACGGCTTCAGCTTTAGCTATGGCTGCTGGATCGGTTAGAGTTTCTAGTTTTTTCGCCCAGTTTTGAGCAGTAGCTATGTGACTTACGGCGTCATGAACTCTCTCTCCATTTGCCGGAAGAAGTTTTTGATATGCTGCATACATTGTAGTTATAAGCACCCAAACAAGAGGAGCTATAGTAACCCATGAGTATTTTGCTTTTCCCATTTTAAATAATACTACGGTTCCAAGCATAAGAGCGATGCCGGCTAGCATTTGATTTGCCGCGCCAAATAGAGGCCAAAGTGTGAATATACCTCCCATAGGGTCAGTAACACCGCTATATAGTAGGTATCCCCAGCCAGTAACGCATATTATAGTAGCTATAATACCCCAAAACCAGTTTTTTGTATCACCTATTGGTTTATGAACGTTACCTAGTATATCTTGTACCATAAATCGTCCTGTTCTAGTACCGGCATCAACCGCGGTTAATATAAATAGTGCCTCAAATAATATCGCAAAGTGATACCAAAACGGCATAGCTTCTACTCCGCCTACAAGCTCATGGAAAAGCAAAGTAAGACCTACTGCAAATGTAGGGGCACCACCTGTTCTGCTCATCATAGTCTCTTCACCTACATTTTTTGCTAGTGCTAAGATCTCTTCAGGGGTTACGCTAAAGCCAAGCTCTGTTATCTTAGCAGCTGCGGCTACCACGTCAGTGCCTAGGCCTCCTATATTTATAGAGAAGTAAAGCCCAGGAGTTAGTATAGTAGCTGAAACTAGTGCCATAACTCCAACAAGGCTTTCCATAAGCATAGAACCATAACCTATAAATAGTGTTTGACTCTCTTTTTCTACCAATTTCGGAGTTGTACCGCTTGATATAAGAGCATGAAATCCAGATATAGCGCCACAGGCTATAGTAATAAATAAGAACGGGAAAAGAGGGCCGGCAAATACAGGACCAGTACCGTCTGTAAATGAAGTAACTGCAGGCATTTTAATTTCAGGTCCGACAAGCAATATAGCTATAGCCATACCGACTATTACGCCTATTTTTAAAAATGTACTTAAGTAGTCTCTTGGAGCTAGTAAAAACCAAACAGGTAAAATAGCGGCTATAAATCCATAAGCTATAGTAAGCCATGCTAATGTTGTGCCTTTTAGTGAAAATATATCCTTCCAAAACGGATCGGCAGCAACGTAGTGACCTCCTAATAGAGCAAACATAAGAAATATAAATCCGATTATAGAAGCTTCTATAACTTTACCAGGACGTAAAAATCTCATATAAATTCCCATAAAAATAGCAATAGGAATCGTCATAGCTATGGTAAATAATCCCCATGGAGATTCAGCTAAGGCTTTTACAACGACCATAGCAAGTATAGCTACGATAATTAGCATAATAAAGAAAATGCCCACCATAGCTACACCGCCGGTGAATGCTCCGAGCTCCTCTTTTATCATCTCTCCTAAGCTCTTTCCGTTTCTGCGAACAGATAAGAAAAGAACAACGAAGTCATGAACGGCTCCAGCTAGCACGACACCGACTAAAAGCCATATCATGCTTGGTAAATAACCCATTTGAGCAGCAACTACCGGACCTACAAGAGGACCAGCACCCGCAATGGCTGCAAAGTGGTGACCGAAAAGAACGTATTTATTTGTAGGAGTATAGTCTCTTCCGTCATTTAGGGTGTAGGCAGGAGTAGCGCGGTTGTCATCTAACATTAGGACTTTCATGGCGATAAAACGACCATAGAAAGTATAACCTATCATATAGATACAAACGCTAGCTACAACTAGCCAAACAGCGCTTATGCTCTCTCCGCGGTTTAGTGCTAAAACACCAAATGTCCAAGCACCTATCACAGATACAAGCAGCCATAACAGTTTTTGATATAGCTTCAAAATTTATCCTTTCAGAAAATGTGGTAAGTTGTTTATTTTATTATATTTAACTTAAAATTATTTTTAAATTTATAATTAATTAAAATATTATTGAAAATTTCCTAATTAGTGTATCAAATTTTCACATTATATATTAAATATTAATAACAAAAACGTATAATCAAACAGTATCAATTCATTAAAAGGTTAGCGATGAAGATAAAAATTAACTCAAATATCATAGATATAGATGAAAACCTTAGTCTAAAAAAGTGGTTAGAGACAAATGGCTATAATTTAGATAGAATCGCTATAGAATGTGATGGAGAGATCATTTCAAAAAGTGTTTGGAATGAGTTTATATTAAGAGAAAATGTAAGCTTGGAGATAGTTGAATTTGTAGGCGGAGGATAATCCAAACATACATTAATGCCATACTTTATCATTTTATATATTCTTATTATGCCTTTTTTGCACTCAAATTTATATTTTAAATTTAAAATCTTTCTTTTAAGAAAAAATTGGTTTTACTCTGTTATAATGAACGTTATGAAAACGATAAAAATTAATTCAATTACACGTCAAACTAACGCAAATAATTTAAATGAGTTACGGAACGAATTAGGTATTAGTAGCGATATGCTTACTATATATAAAGGTTTTGCTACAAATGACAATATAGCTTTAAATGATAATGATAGCGTTGTATTTATAAAAAAAGGAGAAATGCCTCCTAAAGAGTTTTTAGAAGAGATGATGAGTTCAAGAAACTCTCCTGAGATCAACATAGCTTTAAAAAGCGCAAAAGTAGGCGTAGCAGGACTTGGAGGACTTGGAAGTAACGTAGCAATAGCTTTAGCTAGAGTCGGAGTGAGCTACTTAAAATTAGTTGATTTTGATACTGTTGATCCTTCAAATTTAAATCGTCAGCAGTATTTTATAAAAGATATCGGACGTTTTAAAACTGAGGCTTTAAGTGAAACTTTAAGTCTTATAAATCCATTTGTAAAAGTTGAGTTTGAAACCATAAGACTTGAAGAGACAAATGTGAATGAAGTTTTTCAAAAGTGTGACGTAGTAGCTGAATGTTTTGATAATCCAAAGTCAAAAGCTATGATAATAAATTCTTTAACTAAAAAGATGATAATAGCAGCTAGCGGAATGGCCGGATACGGTAGAAATGAAGATATAAAAACTATAAAAATGGCAAATAATCTCTATGTTTGCGGTGATTTAGTAAGTGCGGCTAGTATAGGAAATGGACTTATGGCGCCGCGAGTCGGAATATGCGCTATGCATCAAGCAAATAAAATATTAGAAATATTAATAGATAAGGTAAAACAAAATGGATGAGCTTGTTTTAGGTGGAGTTAGTTTTAGCTCAAGATTTATTATGGGCTCTGGTAAATTTGATCCAGAGTTGATAAGTGCTTGTGTAGAAGACGCTAAAGCGCAAATAGTAACTCTTGCTTTAAGAAGAGTAAATAAAGACAAAGATAGTATAACCGAATTTATACCAAAAAATGTAACTCTCTTACCAAATACAAGCGGTGCCAGAAATGCCGATGAAGCGCTGCGCATAGCAAGACTTAGTCGTGAGTTGGGCTGCGGAAATTTTATAAAAGTAGAAGTCATTCGAGATAGTAAATATCTATTTCCCGATAATTACGAAACTATAAAAGCTACCGAAAAACTTGCAAATGAAGGCTTTATAGTGTTGCCATATATGTATCCAGACTTAACTTGCGCTAGAGATTTAGTAAATGCTGGAGCAAGTGCCGTTATGCCTTTAGCCGCTCCGATCGGTTCTAATAAAGGACTTATAAACCGAGATATTATTCAAATTTTGATTGACGAGATAGATATTCCTATTATAGTTGATGCGGGTATAGGCCGTCCTAGCGAGGCATGCGCTGCTATGGAGATGGGTTGTGCTGCTATTATGGTAAATACCGCTATTGCTACTTCAAAAGATATAAGAGCTATGGCAAAAGCGTTTTGCGAAGCGATAATTGCCGGAAGAACTGCTTATAAAGCCGGACTTGGTAGGGTAAAAAATATAGCAAGCGCTAGTTCGCCTTTAACTGGATTTTTAGGCGAAAATTAAAAGATAAAATGAGAATATAAAATGAGAGATAGAACAGATCATATGCGTTATCTTCCTCATCAAGAGGTTATAAGCCATGATGTGATGAATAAGATATTTAAAGAGTGGGAAGAGACTAAATTTGAAAACTTTACTCAAGATGATGTTATAAGCGCTATTAATGCAAATAATAAAAGTATATATGACTTTAAGGCACTTTTAAGTCCTGAAGCAGCTCCCTTTTTAGAAGATATGGCAAAAGAAGCGATGAGTATCAAAGAGAGGCATTTTGGAAAAAATATCTATCTTTTTACACCTTTGTATATAGCAAATCATTGCGATAATAACTGTGTTTATTGCGGATTTAATGTACACAACAAGATAAAACGTGCGCAGCTTGAAGAAGATGGCATTATACGTGAGTTAGAAAACATCGCAAAAAGTGGATTAGACGAAATTCTTATACTTACAGGAGAGAGTCAAAGCAAAACTCCGCTTAGTTATATAAGTAGAGCTTGTGAGCTTGCAAAACGTTATTTTAAGGTAGTAGGAGTAGAAATTTATCCTCTAAATTCGGATGAATACGCATTTTTACACAAATGCGGCGTGGATTTTGTAACCGTATTTCAAGAGACTTATAATCCGCTAAAATATGAAAAAATCCATCTGGAGGGAAATAAACGCATTTTTCCATATCGTCTAAACGCTCAAGAAAGAGCACTTATGGGCGGTATGAGAGGGGTTGCTTTTGCCGCTCTTTTAGGTATAGATGACTGGAGAAAAGACGCTTTATCTACAGGGCTTCATGCTTATCTTTTGCAAGCAAAGTATCCTCATGCTGAGATTTCTATCTCAGTTCCTAGACTCAGACCTATTATAAACAATAAAAAGATTAATCCAAAAGACGTCGGTGAGAGAGAGCTTTTGCAAGTTATCGTTGCTTATCGTCTATTTTTACCGTTTGCAAATATCACTCTTAGCACTAGAGAAAGTGCGCATTTTAGGGATAACGCAATCAAACTTGGAGTAACAAAAGTTTCTGCCGGAGTTAGTGTTGGTATCGGTGAGCACGGTGGTAAAAAAGATGAGCAAAAAGGCGATTCTCAGTTTGAGATCAGCGACGGTAGAGATGTAGAAGAGATGAAAAGATCTATAAGAAAAGCCGGTTTAACGCCGGTTATGAGTGATTATATTTACGTATAAATTAAAATTATCTCTTGTTGTGTTTATATGACAAGAGATTTTATGAAAATTAGATAATTTCTTTGGCAAATATCGGCACTGCAAGAAAGTAAAATCCATCTATTTCAAAATCTTTTGCAAATTTAAAAAACTCTTCAAAATCTTCTTTTTTAAATTTAAAAGTATAAATAGACCCTTGCTCTACAAATTCCTTCTTTTCGTCTTTTACTCCGTGTTTTTCAAAGTAATGATTAAAACGTGCCAACAAGGCAAACGGTATAAAAAACAGACATTCATCTTGCACTTCGAATTTGATCAAATTTGCGTTATTTATCACTAAATTTGCAATGCTGGAGTATGCTCGTACAAGTCCGCCGACTCCTAGTTTTACTCCTCCGAAATACCGTACAACAAAAACTCCCGTGTTTATAAGGTTTGCTCCTCTTAGCACATCAAGACAAGGTGGCCCGGAGCTGCTTTTTGGCTCACCGTCATCGCTGGAATTTTCTACTATTTGAAAATGTTTGTTGTAATTTCTGTACGCCCATACTATGTGAGCCGCTTTTGGATGATCTTCTTTTAGCTTTTTGTGAAGAGTTTCAAATTCATTTATAGGGCATAAATAGCTTATAAAATTTGACTTTTTTATCTCTTTTGAGCCGGTATAAATTTGATTTACTATAAACATGGATATATTTTAACAGATAAATTTAAATTTAAATGAATTTAAGATAAAATTACTAAAAAATTAAGGATTATCCATATGATACAAACTTGCCTTTTTCCTGCTGCCGGTTATGGTACGAGATTTCTTCCAGCTACAAAAAGTTTGCCAAAAGAGATGCTTCCTATCCTTACTAAGCCTCTTATTCACTACGGAGTAGATGAAGCTAGAGAAGCCGGTATGAAAAATATGGCATTTGTCACCGGTCGAGGAAAAAGAGCTTTGGAGGATTATTTTGATATAAGTTATGAGCTTGAGCACCAAATAGCCGGGACTAAAAAAGAGTATCTTCTTACCGAGATAAGAGATCTTATGAATTCTTGTAGCTTTTCATTTACTCGTCAAAGTAGTATGAAAGGTCTAGGAGACGCGATATATACTGGTAGAACTTTAGTAGGAGATGAAGCTTTTGGTGTTATACTTGCCGATGATTTGTGTATAAACGAAGATGGTGAAAATGTTCTAGCTCAGATGGCGAAAATTTATGAAAAATACCGCTGTAGCATAGTAGCGGTTATGGAAGTTCCTAAAGAGAGTATCAGTAGTTATGGTGTTGTAAATGGCAAGTTTATAGAAGATGATCTTTTAATGGTAAATGATATGATAGAAAAACCAAGTCCAGATGAAGCCCCTACAAATCTTGCTATCATAGGCAGATATATACTTACGCCCGATATATTTGAGATATTAGAATCTACAAAACCGGGCAAAAACGGTGAAATTCAGATAACAGACGCGCTTTTAAAACAGGCTCAAAACGGTATGGTTTTAGCTTATAAATTTAAAGGAAGAAGATTTGATTGTGGTTCTGTTAGCGGATTTGTCGAAGCTACGAATTTCTTCTATGAGAGTGACAATGGTAGTAAATGAGCTGAAGTTTCCATTTAAGGATATGCAAAATATCAGCTCATACGCAAGACGTATGAATGAAGAGCTAAATAACGATGAGATCGGCTATTATCATCTGCCTAGTTTTGGTGAGGAGATAAGCGAAAAACTTACTTTGTATCGTAAAAATGTAAATTTCAACACGGTTGTGTTAATAGGAGTTGGCGGAAGCTCGCTTGGCGTGAAAGCACTTTATGAAATGCTAAATTTAAAAACTAAGCTTATATTTTTAGATAATCTTGATCCGTTTTATATAGAAAATAGATTAAAAGATATCGAGTTTGATAGCAGTATTTTTATCTTATCTAGCAAATCAGGCACGACTATAGAGCCAATTAGTATTTATAAGTATATTTTAGATCTCTATTCGCCAAAAAATTACAAAAATTTTATCATAATTACCGATCCCCAAAGCCCTCTTGAAGAGTACGCTAATTTACATAATATAACTGTTTTTAATATTCCAAAAAATGTTGGAGGACGCTTTAGCGTATTATCTGCTATAGGGCTTGTGCCGCTTGGATTATGTGGAGCAGATACGTCATCCTTGTTAGACGGTGCTGTTTCTTGTAAAAAGCAGTTTTTAGAAGATGATGATAGTTTAATTTTACAAAAAGCATATCACTATGCAACGCATAAAAGCGCTAAGATAAATGTAGTTTTTAGCTATAGTGAAAGATTTCATAGTTTTAATGATTGGTATGTACAGTTATGGGCTGAGAGTCTTGGTAAAAAGCGCGGTTATAAGCGAATGGGACTTACTCCGGTCGGACTTATAGGAAGTAAAGATCAACACTCGTTTTTGCAGCTTATAATGGAAGGAATAAAAGATAAAACAGTTACGTTTTTGATTTTAAAAGATCATTTAAGCAGCATTTGTATTCCAAATTTAAAACTTGAGTATTTAGATGAGTGCGACTTTGTAAATGAAGTGTCTATGAGTACGCTTTTAAATGCTCAAGCAAAATCTACCATTCAAGCTTTACTTAGTGAAAATATCAGCATAGATACGATTTTAGTAGATAGATTAGATGAGTGGCACTCTGGTTGGCTCATTTATTATTACGAGCTTCTTACAAGCGCTACTGGACTTATGCTCGGAGTAAATACTTATGATCAGCCTGGCGTTGAAGCCTCTAAAAGAATACTAAAAAATTTACTATCAAATAACTAATTTTGTCTGTTTGTATTTTGATAATGATTATTCAACAAATAGGGTTCAAAATAGGCAATATTTGTTTTTTATTTATCATTTAAACTATATAATTTACTTAATAAGAGATTCTGTATCTAAATAATAAAAATTCTTATCTAAGATTTATTTCTTTTTAAGAATAATTTGATATAATTCTCGAAATTAAAAAATAAAGGATATAAAATGACAAATGTAGTTAAACAACTTAACCAAATTCAAGCAGACGCTCATGCGTTTTTCATTGCGTTTCATGACTATCATTGGAATGTAAAAGGCCTTCAATTTTTCTCAATTCACGAATATACTGAAAAAGCATATGAAGAGATGGCAGAGCTATTTGATGATGTAGCTGAAAGAGCTATACAAATAGGCGGGAAAGCTATTTTAAAATCTGAAGAGCTTGTAAAACTTGCTCATGCTCCGGTAATGCAAAAAGATAGCTATACTGCTATAGAAGTTATAGAACAATTAAGAGTAGCTTATAAACATCTTGTTGAAGAGTTCAAAAAGCTTGAAGCGGCAGCTGAAAAAGCCGGTGATACAACAACTGCAAATATCGCTCAAGATCATTACGGTTCATATGAGAAGAAAATTTGGATGCTTAATTCTACTTTAGCGTAATTTTTGATACTAAAACCTGATACTTTGATATGAAAGGCGGATTTATCCGCCTTTTTTTATTTATTTTGCTGCAGCTTCTACTTCTATATTTATCTTAATTTCATCTCCTAAAGTTAATGTGCTTGTATCTGGAGCAAAGCTAAAATCGCTTCTTTTTATCTTGCCCTCAAGGCTAAATCCAACGATTTGAATTCCTTTTTGATTTTTGCTTTGTCCGCCAAATTCATAGTTTAGAGTTACTGGTTTTGTTACATTTTTTATAGTTAAATTTCCTATAATTTTACCTTCGTTATCGCCATCTTTTTTAAATTCGGTCATAACAAATTTCATTTCAGGAAATTTAGCAATATCGAAAAAATCAGCTTGTTTTAGATGGTTATCTCTTGCGGTGTTGCTTGTATTGATAGAATCAACGTTTATTATAGCATCTATCTTTTTTGGTATACCGTTTTCTATATCAACAATTCCGCTAAATTTGTCAAACGATCCTGTTACGTTGCTCACGCTTAGGTGTTTGATTTTGAAATTTGTACTTGAATGAGTAACATCTATATCGTAGTTTGCTGCGTTTGCAAAACCTACTAAAAGCATTGCACACAACGCAGATCCAAATATTCTCTTTGTCATTTTTGTCCTTTTTTATAAAATATAAATAATTGTACAATGTAAAATACAATTAATATTAAATTTCAATACAATAAATATACTATTTAATAATTTTTTAAATTTCATTAACTACGTTAATTTTTTCAATTTAAAAATATTAATAAATTTTATGCAAAGTAGATATTATTTTTTGATAAAGTTATAATTTTTTAAATTTAAAACGAGTTGATTTGTAAATTTTTCTATATTTAAATCCCTTTTCGTACCATCTCTTTGTTTTGTACCCCACATCGACTCAGGAAAAAAGCTATCGTCTTTGAATCTGGCTTGAACGTGGATATGTACTTTTGGAACGTAATTAGCAAAACTTGCCCAATTTATTTTATCGGCGCAGTAGAAATCAAGCATAGTTTTTTCGGTAATTAGAGCCGCTTCAAATAGCCATTTTCTAGTCACATCATCTACATCGCTAATCTCTTTGAATTCTTTTTTTGTAAATACCTTTACCCAAGGAATTTCGCTTTTTTCAAGTTCAATGCAGATAAGTTCATTTTCATATATCATAGTTTTACTCTCGCTTTTATAATTTGTTCTTTTAATCTAAGACTTGCTTTTTCAAAGCTTGTTTCATCAAAGTTTTCTAGATTAAAAAAATGTAGATCTTTAAACTGCTTCTTTAAATAATTCTCACTTTGCTCATCTTTAGATCCACTAAAAATAACCCCCAAAATCTCTAAATTTTTCATTTTTAAGGCTTCTATGCTTAAAATAGTGTGATTTATGCTGCCAAGATAGTTTTTAGAAACTAAAAACGTAGGAAGATTTGCTATTTTGATATAGTCGATCATGTAAAATTTGTCATCAAGCGGACAGTAAAGTCCTCCTGCTAACTCGACTAAAATATCGTCTGGTTTTGGAATTTTTATTTTAAGTCCGTCAAAATGTATGTTCTCATTTATCATTCCTACATGCGGACTAGCAGCGGTTTGCAGCATTACGCCAGGAGAGTGTGATTTGAGATTTGGCACAATTTTTTTTACAAAACTTTCATCGGTTATATTTCCGGCTTGTATTAACTTAAAATACTCGTATGAAAACGCATAACACAAAGCCGCACTTATGCAGCTTTTTCCGGCATCCGTATGAATACCGCTGATACAGATATTTCTCATTTTTTACCTTTTTTGCAGATTATATTTGTAAATTTATAAGTTAGTTTGAAATCATTATTAAAATGCGTTTCAAGACTTTTTAAATTTGATTTGGTTAGTTTAAAACTCCCGTTTAAGTTATTTACCCCTGTTTGCTTAAGGTGAGTTAAAAGCTCTTTTAAACTACCGAATTTAGCTATAAATTCCCCATTTTTATACTCTAAAATATCAAATTTGGTTCCAAAAATATCTATGATTTGATCCGTATTTTTATAATTTAAACTATCTTTAGTAAAGCTTGAAAGTTCATTTAAAGTTCCATTTATAAACATAGAAAATGCAAGTATTCCGTTATTTTCTAGGCTTAGAAATATCTTATCACATAGTTTTTCAATCTCATCAATCCATTGAAATACTGAGCTCGATATGATAATATCAATGTTTTTTGGCATTTGTTTAGTAGTTATATCTCCGATATCCATATAAAAATTATTCATAAATTCGCTTTTATAGATATCATTAAGAATTAAATGTTCATAATTAAAATTTTGTATAAAAAGCTTTGTTAAAACTCCGCTTCCAGCACCGATTTCATAGACATTCTTAAAGTTTTGCGTATATTTTTTTAACAAATTTATGAGATTGAGAGCGGCAAATTTTTGAGCCACTGCAAATTCTTCGTAGTTGATAGCTTTTTCAAATTTCAATTATATCTCCAAAGCTTTTAAAGTTAAAAAATGCAAAATGTGGAGCATTTATATATATTTTTTGACATGTAAACCATTCAGATGCTTTTGGCGAAAAGATCAAATCTTTTTTGCTTATAATCGCTTTATCCCAACAAATGTTGTTATCACACGGTTTTATAGCGTTTTTATAGAGATTAAGTAGTTCGAATTTTGCGTTTGTATTGAATTTAAAATTTGAGATTTTTTCTGGTGGAATTCCTAAAAAACAGAACTTTTTGAAGTTTTCAAAATCATAATTCGTTATTGTTTTATAAAAATTACCTGCGTTTATACCGTATTTTTCATCTATACCAAACGGAGTTCCGTTTATGGCTATTGATTTTTTTAAAGATATATTTTTTAATACCAAATTTGCAGCCCAAACCCCCATTGACCAAGACACTAGATAAATATCTTTATCTTTTAAAAAACTATGATCAAACTCAAGTTCGCTATAGTCGTAAATAACCGCTAAAGCGAAATCTCCTACTTCTAAATGTTCTACACAACTAGGCGTAAATGAATAGCCTAAAAATAACAAAATTAGTTTTTTACCGTCTTTTTTAATGATATCTATTTTCATCTAAAATCTTTTTTAAATTTGATAATTCGCCTATTTCTATATCTCCTCTTAAGCTTATCCTAAGTCTTGAATTATGTTTAGGTACTGTTGGGGGACGGATTGCCGGTACAAAATATCCAGAGTCAAAAATTTTATTTGCGAGTTCTAGAGTTTTATCGTTTTCATAGGTCATAAATGGACATATGTGAGTTGTGCCAAGATCTAAAAATTTGATATTTTTTTCTAAATTTGTCCTTTCGCGGCTAAAATCTTTGTTTAGTATAAAGTTCGTCCATGCTATATTTATACTAGGAATGGCAGTAGAGTAAATCAGGCTTCTAGCCGAGTTTATAAAAATATCTTTATACTCTTTATCGCTAAGTATAACAGCTCCTTCTCCCCCGACCGCTTTGCTAAGAGTTACAAGTAAAAAATCCACATCGGTATCTGTTTGGCTGCTTTTTGCTAGACCTAATTCGTCTTTGATAAAAAATGAATGAGCTTCATCGATATAAAGTAGTACATTTTTATACCGTTTTTTTAAATTTATAAGATTTTTGATATCTAGCAAATCCCCATCCATGCTGAAAATAGTCTCTGTTAATATTATAATATTTTCAAATTTATCTTGATTTTGTTCGAGTAAATTTTGAAGTGCTAAAAGGTCGTTGTGAGGATATCTTTTGAAATTTGCTCCGGCTAACTTTAGAGCGTCTATCATGCTAGCGTGAGCTAATTTATCGGCTAAAAATAGAGTATTTGGACTATTTATGGCTGATATACAGCTTAAATTTGCACAGTAGCCGGAGTTAAAAATTGTTGCTTTTTTACCGTCAAATTTCGATTCAAACCAGCTTTCAAGCTCATTAAATTCGCTACTTGAAGTATATACAAGCCTACTCGCGCCAGAGCCAAAAAACCACTCTTTATGTTTGGCGATTGTTAAGAATTCGTCTCTTAAACTTATATTCGTAGCTATGCCTAAGTAATCGTTGCTACCGAGATTTAAAAGAGTTTTGCCTCTATAGTTTATAAATTTGGAATGGCTTTGAGATATTTTTAACTCCCTAAAGTTGCTTTCTTGTTTGGCTTTTTTTATATCAAACATTTTGTACCTAATTATTATACTGAATTAATTATCGTGAATAAATTTATGTCGTAAGATTATATCAAATAGATCTTAAATTTATGACTATTTTATGCGGCTTTCGCTAATATTATGCAAAACAAAAGGTGATATGTGAAGAGCTGCATAGTCTTGTATGATGGAATAAGTATGCTTAGCTTTGCTAAAATTTATGATTTCTTTATAGCAAATAGCGTTGATTTCGAAGTTGCTTCTTTAAGAGAAGAGATAACTTGCGAGGGCTCATTTAAGCTCAATTCACCAAATTACTCTCAGTCGCTTTATGGATATGATATAGTCGTATTTCCAGATGGTACCGGAGCTTTAAATTTAAGCTATGACGATATATTTTTAAGCTGGATAAAAAGTGCAAACGATGCAAAGATAAAGATCGCTATAAACAGGGCTTCTTTGATCATTAAAGAAGCCGGGCTTTTTCATCGTCAACTATTTATGAATGATGATAAGGTGACAGCGATTTGCGAGTTTTGCGTTGATAAAGATGTGATTAGTATGGCTGATACGTCAGCTTCGTGGCAGGAGCTTAAAGAGTGGATAAAGAGCAGAGTATAATAGACCGTTTTTCTCATAAACTAAACGGCGATGATGGAGCAGTAGTCGGCAAAATGGTGCTTAGCAAAGATATGTTTGTTGAAAATTCGCATTTTAAACGTAAATGGTTAAGCGCTTATGAGATCGGCACAAAAGCAATGCTGGTAAATTTAAGTGACGCGGTAGCTATGAACGCAACTCCTAAATATGCGCTTTTAGGGCTTGGTATTCCAAAAAACATATCAAATAACTATATTTATGAGATCTGTAGAGGTATAAAAAGCGCAGCGAAAGATTTTAATGTTGAGATAGTCGGCGGAGACACTATAAAAAGCAGCGAAATAATAATAAGCCTAACGATAATATCATACCTAAACTCCAAAAAACCTATTTTTAGAAATACTTCTAGGCTGGGGGATTTAGTATGCTATACAGGGAAGCTAGGAGACTCCTTAAAAGGCTTGAGAATTCTCCAAAACGGTGGAAATCTACCGAAAAATTCTCGTTTTAAAAGACCTGTTTTAAGAGTAAATTTTATGAAAAAAGCAGCACCTTTTATACACAGTGCTATGGATATCAGCGACGGGTTGGCTAGCGATTTACCAAAAATATGCTCTAAATTTGGAATCAAATTTAAAAATATACTTAGTAAAGATGAGTTCAGAAGCGGTGAAGAGTATGAACTTCTATTTACGGTGAGTAAAAAACATCTAAAACGTATGCAAAATGAAGCAAAAAAATGTAGACTTAAACTAAATATATTAGGAAAACTGATAAAAGGAAAATATAAATCATATGGAAAATACAGCCATTTTTAAACCGCTTTTAGGCACTACGCATTCGCCTATAAACGCGCATTTTAGTAAAAACGCAAGTGATTTTGTAGTTAGAGAAAACCCTCTTTATAGTTTTAGTGGAAGCGGTGAGCATCTCGTTGTTGAAATTCAAAAAAAAGGTATGACGACTTCCGAAGCCCTTACTGTTTTAAGCAGGCAAAGCGGAGCAAAAATGCGTGATTTTGGTTATGCCGGGCTTAAAGATAAAGAGGGGATGACAACACAATTTATTAGTATGCCGGCTAAATTTGAAAATGAAATTTCAAAATTCAGCTACGAAAATTTAAAAATCCTAAGTATAACAAAACATAATAATAAAATAAGAATCGGTCACTTAAAATCAAACAGCTTTTTTATTCGTCTCAAAAAAGTCTTAGGAAGTGAAGCTCTTAAACTTAAAGAGGCTTTAAAAACTATCGATAAAAACGGCTATCCGAATTATTTCGGTTATCAGAGGTTCGGTAGATTTGGAGATAATGCAAATAGTGGATTTGAAATTTTAAATAGTGCTTTAAACGGTGATAAATCGATGTTTAAAAAGGCAAATCCAAAGTTAAGAGATTTTTTAATTTCAGCTTATCAGAGCGATCTTTTTAACAAATGGCTAAGCAAGAGAGTGGAAATTAGCCGTTTTAGTGAAGATTTTAGCGCCAGGGAGCTTGAAGATATATATAAATTTGATAAAACTACTATAAAAAATTTAAAATCCCAAAAACAATTTTTTAAGCTTTTTCAAGGCGAAGTTTTAGGTCATTATCCTTTTGGAAAGGTGTTTTTATGCGAAGATTTAGAAGCCGAGGTTGCTAAATTTGGAGCAAGAGACAGAACAAGCTGCGGATTGATAATCGGTTCTAAAGCGTATGAAAGTACAGGAGTTGCAAAGAGTTTAGAAGATGAAATATTTAGAGACGCTTATAAATTTAGTTCTTTTGTAAGCGGTTCAAGACGATTTGCTTGGATGTGGATTGATAATTTAGAATATAAATATAATGAAGAATCCGCACAGTTTAGCATAAGTTTTGCGCTACAAAAAGGTTCATATGCTACTGTTGTTTTGCGCGAAATTTTAGGTAGAGATATTTTTGAAGAGTAAAAAGTGGGAGTTTTTCTCCCACAAGTATTCACATACTATCGATTTTAAACATATAATATCGGTATAAATTTAAAAAACTTTATTGATCTTTTGAATTTATATCTATTTTAATATATTTTAGTTAAAATAACAGCCGGTGCGATGGGTAGTTGCAAGATATTATCTTGAGGAAAGTCCGAGCTGCAATAAGACAGAGTTCCACCTAACGGGTGGCTAGGGAAACCTAAGGGAAAGTGCAACAGAAAGGAAACTGCCGCTAAAGAAATTTAACGGTGATGGTGAAACGGCGGGGTAAGAGCCCACCAGTATAAGTAGAGATACTTATAGCTATGTAAACCCAACTTGCAGCAAGAAGGGACGGTTTGGAGTCTTATGCTCAACCCTTCGCTTGAGTTTGATACAATATCAAAACTAGATAAATAGCTACCATAACAGAACTCGGCTTATCATCGCACCTACAAAGTAGCTTTTAGTTTAGAAGCTATATTTTCTAGCTTTTTTAACTTTTTGAAACTCTACGTCTAACTCTTTTTGTTTTCGTTTATATATCGCTGCTGCATTTTCCAATAAAGCTGCTGCGCATTGCATCTCTTCTATATCCATTTTATTTGGATAGTTGTTTATCAAATACTCTATTTTATTTAGATCTTCATTTACCAAAGCACTCTTAAAATCATCTAGCCACTTCATCTGACTCTTCTTTCGTAACGTCTCTCCATGCATCAAGAAGCTCCCTTGTTACGTGTATTACTTCATCTAGCGGAGCTTTATCGTTTGTGCTATTTGCTAGAGATATGAGCTGAATTTGCCTTGCGTAAAGTCCATTTAAGTATTGCGATATCGCTCCTTGATTCATATCTAAAGAGTTTATAAGTTCAAAAAATATCGCATTTGTTTTATTTAGAAATTGAACTTTTGTTTCTATATCTCCATCGTCTATCGCTTTTTTTGCACGGTAGATAAATCTCAAAACTCCTTCATAAAGCATAGTGATAAGCTTTTGTGGAGATTCTATACCGATATTATTTTGGTTATAAGCTGCGTAAGCTACATTTGATTGCATACCATCATCCTTAAGATTTAGAGTTTAGTTGTGCATTTATCATGGTTTTTAGCGTAGAAAACTGCTGTTCGATCTTTGCTATCATGCTATCATATTGCACCCATTTTTCAGCCATAGTTTCATACTTTTTGGTAATACTTTCCTCATTGTTTGTTTTTTCTTTTGTTAGCTGTTTGTTGTTGCTAACTAGGCTCTCTTCGTACGTAACTAGCGATCCCTTAGTTCCTATAAATGAATCTAAAGTATCCTTTAACTGTTTGAAAAATCCTCCGGTAACTTCTGAGCTTCCTTTAAGTTCAGTTTCTTTTAAACCTAGTTTTTCTAAAAAAGTAGAGTCGCCTTTTATTTCTAAATTTTCTCCACCGCTACCTTTTATTACTAGTTTTCCGTCTTTATCTATAGTTACAGCGATGTTGTCTATACCTGCACTAGTGATAGCTTTTAGTATATCTTTTGCGTTTTGATTGCTATTGTTTGCAGAGTCGGTTTTGATATCTATATTTTTACCGTTTATAGTTAAACTTCCTTGAAGCTCTCCTGCTTCTACGGCTTTTGTTCCTGTTGTAGATACGTTTGTATACTCTGTTTTTGAGCTAAAAAAGTTTTTAAAATTATCAAAATTGTTCGATAAAGCATCTTTAAGTTTGCTAGCTTCTAGTTTCAAAAGACCATCACTGCTTAGAGATAATCCAAAGTCTTGAATTGATTTTCCGTCTTTTGAGACTCCGTTTATTATCTGGTTAATTTTTGATTTTATCTGCGTTATTTCGCTTACGCCTTGAAATGTTCCGCTAGCTCCTGTCTCTGAATTATAAGAAGTTGCTACTGATAAATTATTCATAAGATTATTGTAACTGTTAACTAAGCCTTCTACGTCTTGAACTATACCTTCTGTATTTTGTTTAATGTCGAAATTCGAGCTTTCTCCTTCTTTATCCACTTTATTTAGCTTTATAGTGACTCCGGTTATGAGATCGCTTATAGAGTTTGTATCTCTTGTTATCTCTATTCCGTTATATTCAAATATAGCGTTTTGAGCAGTTTGCAGTCTTGAAGCTAAATTTGAAGTATCGATAGTCTTATCTGTTAATGCTGCATCTTTTATCTCATCTTCTGTCATCATAGTTAGCTTTTCGCCAGGAGAAGTCGTACTTGGATCTTTAAACATAAATCCTAAAGATTTCATTAAATTTTTTGAGTTGTCTATACTTCCTGCGCTATCTTGTACATAGCTAAAACTTATTTCGTTATCTTTTCCGCTATCTTTTGACTGGATAACTAAACTATATGGATTTTCTCCTCCGACATTTAAAACTTTTGCTTGAATTTTGCCGTCTGTTGCTTCATTTATTTTGTTTGCTATATCTTCAAGCGTAGTTGAAGCATTGATCTCTATCTCATATGAGTCTGATCCTATGCTTAACTTAAAACTTGTTTCAGCCGAACCCGGACTTAAAACAGATTCGTTTTTTAGCTCAAATTTTTTAGACTGATATACATCTTGACTAGCTAGTTGAGATACCCTAATTTTCATTGTTTGTTCATTAACTCCGGTACTTGCATCTACAGTAGCGCTTCCGCTTCCTGAGCTAGATACCGAGCGTTTTAAGTAGCTAGTATCATCAGTAAGTGATGATACGTTGCTTTTAAAATTGCTTAATAGTGTTTTTATGGCTGTTAAGTCTTTTTGTTGAGTCAAATTTGTTTGAATTTTAGTATCTATCGTTGATACTAAATTTTTTGTATCAACTGATTTTAGTTTATCAAGAATATCCCACGAAAGAACATTACTACTTCCCAATCCAAGTTGGGACTTTTCAGTATTAATAGCCATTTTTTATTCCTTTTTATCAAAGATCACACCGACAATCTCTTTAAAATGCTCTGTTAATTTCATAATCTCTTCAGTCGGTATTTTTCTGATAACTTTACCGCTATCAGCTTCTGTTACGCTCACATACATAGAGCTAATTTTATCATTAAAACCAAATCTTATGTTTGTGTTTAGAGTCTCCATGTTGTCATTTAGCTTATTTACTATGTCGCTTATACGCTTTGAGTCTTGTTCATTATTGCCTTTATTTTGGTTAGAGCGTTCTTGCGCTACGTTTTGCTGTATTTTTGCTTGCTCAACTTCTCTTGTTTGGTTGCTATTTTGCTTAGTATTTAAAGCAACGGAATTATCTATTTGCTGCGAGGCTACCTTAAAAATTTCCATCTTTAAATCCTTTGAAATATAAAATCTAACTTTTATTATATCGGTAATTACTGCATAAAGCTTTATAGTTATAGTTGAAATATTATATTAAATATGCTAGAATGATGCATAAGGAGATTCTATGAAAATATCGATAGAGTGCGACTGCGTACTTCTTGCACAGAGTCTAAGACTATTTTTGGACGGTTACTACGCGCCTAAAAAAGAGTGCGATTTTATCATATCAGATAAAAAAACGGTTTCGGATAAACCTGTTTTCATAATAAGCGAAAAATCACCATATCTTAGTGTGCCATTTACAAAAGATACGCTATTAAATACGCTAGAAGAGTTTTATTCCGCTATGCAAATAAGAAATCAAAACTATGTAAAAAAGAGCCCTTCAAGCTTAGAAGAGAGAGTTTCAAATTTAGTCGATAATTTTAAGCGTGATTTAATAAATATTATAAAAGATGAATATGAAAAGTAGTCTGACGACGACTATTAGTAGTGGCAGATTCAAAGGGAAAAAGCTATTTTTACCGAGTTTAAATACAACAAGAAGTACAAAATCTATAGTAAAAGAGTCATTTTTTAGCGCAGCGAGACAAGATATAGTCGGTAAAGTTTTTATAGAAGTATTTGGAGGAAGTGCACTTATGGCTGCCGAAGCGCTTAGCAACTATGCGGCTAAAGCATATGCTGTCGAGTTAGATAGGGATTCGTATAAATTTACAAAGAAAAATATCGATAACTTAAACGACCAAAATATACTTGCGATCAATGCTGATACGTTTAAAATAACTCCTCAAATAGTAAATGAAAATGATGATATAGTATTATACATAGACCCTCCGTTTGATATCAGAGATGGATTTGGCGGAATTTATGAGAGAGTTTGGGATATGATCTCTGCACTTGATAAATCAAAGATATTTTTAATAGTTTTAGAGCATATTTCAACTTATAATTCTCCTGATAGTTGTGCCGGATTTTCTAAATTTAAAAGCCGTAAATTTGGAAAAACAACGCTTAGCTACTATAAGCAGCATTAAATTTAAATTAAATTTGGAATAATTATTGCTTTAATCCTTGCAAAATAAAGCAAGGGTCCATATGAAAATATTTATAAAAATCATCTCGTTCGCGCTACTTCTTAGCACTATAAACGCTGCTCAAATCAAAGATCTTGCAAGTATAGTAGGCGTAAGAGACAACCAGCTTATAGGATATGGTTTGGTAGTTGGACTTAATGGAACCGGAGACGGAAGTAGTAGTGAGTTTACCATTCAGTCTTTGTCAAATATGCTACAAACAGTAAATGTCAAAATAAATCCAAATGATATAAAATCAAAAAACACTGCCGCTGTTATGGTTACTGCGAAACTTCCTCCTTTTGCAAGGCAAGGAGATAAGTTAGATGTTACTATAAGCTCTATAGGAGATGCTAAAAATCTTGTTGGAGGAACGCTTCTTTTAACAGCTTTAAAAGGCGTTGACGGTGATATATACGCTCTTGCACAAGGAGCACTTACTTTGGGTGGCGGTACTAGTAAAGGCGGAAATCATCCTACTGTAGGCACAATTCTTGCAGGAGGTCTTGTTGAAAAAGAGGTAAATTTCGATATCTATACACAGCAATCCGCAAATTTAAGTCTTAAAAACTCTAGTTTCCAAACAGCAGTCGGAATGCAAAATGCCATTAACACAAAATTCGGAGTTCAAGCTGCTATGGCTATAGATCCAAGAACGGTAAAACTTACCAAACCGGCAAATACAAATATGGTCGAGTTTTTAGCTAAAGTTCTGGAAGTGGATATGGATTATAAAGCCGATGAAAAAGTTGTTATTGATGAAAGAACCGGAACTGTAGTAAGCGGTGTAAATATCACTATAGATCCAGTTGTGATATCGCATGGCGCCATCACTATAAAAATTGAACCAAATGCTTATAATCCAGCAGCAGCAAATGCCAATGATGTGGACATAGGCGGAGCAGCGATAGACACTACTACGAATACGTTAAAAATTGATGCAGCAAAAACAACAGTAGCTAATGTAACAAGAGCTTTAAATAAACTAGGAGCTACTCCAAAAGATATTATAGCGATAATTGAAAATTTAAAAAGAGCAGGCGCGATACACGCCGGAGTGGAGATAATATAGATGCAAGTAGATAATAGTTTAGCTTTGGATTCTTACAACTCTCTTAGTACATCAAGCATAAATTCAAATTTAAAAGATTCAAAAAATGATGAACTTTTAAGAGAGCAGACGGATGCATTTGAAGCATTTTTGTTAAAAGAGGTTTTAGATATATCTATTAAAAATGAAAATAGTCTTTTTCCTCAAGATGCTGGAGATAAGATATATTCGTCTATGTATAATGATACGATGAGTAAAGCTTTAAGCGGAGGATTGGGATTTAGTGAGATGTTATTTAATTTTTTGAAAGAAAGAAACTAAATAAAAAGCTTATATGTCCGATTTAGTCATTAATATATGGTTAAAAAGGATCGAACATGATAAGTTCTGTAGGTGTAGGCGCTGCTTACTCAGGTTTGTCAGCACCTAAAAATGAAACAAAAAAAAGTGAACAAACAACACAAACTCAAAGTAGTAATAACGATAGCAAAGTAGCAACTATAGCTAAAGAGATAAATGACGGTACTTATAAAGTAGATATCGATAAATTAGCAAAAAAGATAGCTGACTCACTTATGTAAATCTCTTACTCCTTTGAGAAAAAAAAGGGAGTAAGAGCTATGTTAGAAAAATATTTAGATGATGCTGTTTTACATCTTGAAGAGCTGATAAAAATAACCAAAGCCGATATAGAAAATATAAAAAATGCAGACCATTCTTTTGTCGCAGAACACACAAGGTTAAAATCCGAACTTATAAAAAAATTTGAAAATACAAAAACATTATTAGATAATGAACTAGTAAAACTAGCTAAAGAAAATAATGGAACAGATCTTGCTGATATACTTTGCGATGATATAAAAGAGAAACTATCAAAATTGAGAGAATCTCTTGTATCTTTACAAAAAGTCAATAAAGAGTACGCAAAATCTGTTATTGTAGTAAAGGAATTTTACGACTCTTTATTAAAGTCAATGTTTGGCAGCGACTCTGGATCAGGAACATATGGCTCAGAATCTCTTTCGCCAGAGCAACTTTTTAAATTAAGGGTTTGAGATGGGAATATTCGATTCGCTTTATACAGGAGCATCAGGGCTAAACGCCGCTCAGCTCCAGATCCAAGTAACCGGGCAAAATATAACAAATATAAATAGTGATTACTATACTAGACAAAGAGTTGTGCAGTCGGCTACAACTCCGCTTCATACTTCTCCGGGCGATGTTGGTATGGGAACTAGGATAGATACTATAATACGAATTCATGATGAATTTACATTTGACAAGCTCAAAACTGCAACGACAAATAAAGAAAATACCGCATACAAACAGCAAGTTCTTCAAGAAATAGCTCAAAGATTTCCAGATCTTAAAGATACCGGACTTTTAAAAGATATAGAAAATTACTTTGGCGCATGGAATAATTTTGCGTCTCATCCGTATGAAAGTGCACAAAAAACTAATCTTTTAAATTTAACCAGCACTTTAACAAATAGATTAAACGATACATCTTCTCAGCTAAAAACAGTTCATAATAATATAAATGAGCAAGTAAAATTAGCAGTAGATGAGATAAACAGGATCGGCAAACAAATAGCAGATTTAAATGCTCAAATTCAAAAAGTAGAAACAGGCACGACTCAAAACGCAAATGATTTAAGAGATAAAAGAGATCAGCTAGAGCTTACTTTGGCAAATATTTTAAACATCTCAACATTTAAAAATGATATTTCGAGTAATAGCACTTTTGGAGGTACTCTTACTGATCAAGGAAGAAACTATAATCTTAATATAGACGGCATAACGCTGATAGATGGAGTAAATTTTCATCCTCTTACTCTTGATACTAATGGAAATAAAGATGGATTTACAAATATATATTATGAGTTAAATGACGGTACGAGAGTCGATATGGCTTCAAAGATAAATAGCGGCAAACTTGGTGCCATGCTTGATCTAAGAGGCAGAACTATGGGCGATAATGGAGAAGTCAAAGATGGTATGATAACTGAGTTTAGAAATAATCTCGATACTTTTGCAAAGACATTAATAATACAAACAAATAATATATACGCCAGCGCAGCTCAAGAAGGTATGAGTTCAACCGATCTTTCGCAGATGAAACCAAACACAACTCTTCAAAACTTTGATCAAAATGTTCAAAGCGGTAATTTTGATGTTATAATCTATAACTCTCAAGGCGTGGAAGTAGCAAGAAAAACTATAAATGTAAACTCTTCAACAACCATGGACGATACAAAACAAGGAAATTCAATAGTCGGCGACTTTAACTCAGATACCGATGATAATAATAACGGCAACTTAAATGACGATGTTAATGATTTTTTCACTGCAAAGTTTAACTATGATGAGAAAACAGGACTTGGTCATCTAAGTTTTTCTCCTCTTTTTTCATCCGGCGAATATACTATGGCGATAGAGGATAAAGGAACAAATTTCCCCGGAGTATTTGGAATGAGCCAGTTTTTTGAAGGAGACAGCGCTTCAAATATCAAAATAGAATCATCATTAGCAAGCGATACTTCAAAGATTAAAGGAAATAAAGCTCCGGTAGATGGAGATAATAGTATGGCAAACGCTATGATAAATCTTCAATATCAAAGTCTAAATTTCTATGCAAATGACGGAACTATAAGATCTGAAACGATAACTGGGTATTATAGATATTTAACTACCGATATAGCGTCAAAAACTGAATCCGTTAATGCTTTAAATAACACAAATTTATCTCTTTATAAAAGTGTAAATGCAGAGTTTCAGTCTATAAGTGGTGTAAATATGGATGAAGAACTTGGAAATTTAATTAAATTTCAATCAAGTTACGGGGCGGCTGCAAAGATAGTCACAACAGTAGAAAAAATGTTAGAAACCCTTATAGGAATGAAACAATAATTATGAATTATGGTTTAAAAGAAATTTTAGAAAGAGCTTTAAAAGAGAAAAATACTTTAGAAAATCTCTATTTAGAAGCCGATCCGCTGCAAGTGGCGGCTAAATTTAAAAACGTGCATATAAGTCTTATTTGCGCACTTTTCGCTTACGGAAATGCTAAAGCTATAGTGAAATTCTTAAATTCGCTGGATTTCGAACTTTTAAGCTTAAGCGATCAGATTATAGAAAAAGAGATATTGGCTCAAAAACGACTTTATAGATTTCAAAATCCAAAAGACGTGTCAAATATTTTTATCACTATAAAAAGAGCGGCGCAAGAAGATATACAAGCTATTATAAAAAGTGGGTTTGATAAAAATGGACTTATGATAGACGGAATAAATTCGCTTATAAATAAAATTTATGATTTGAACGACTATAGAAGCGACGGTTATGAGTTTTTCTTTGGCAGAAGTTATCAAAACGAACCCAAAAGTCCATATAAACGATATAATATGTGGCTTAGATGGATGGTTAGAGATAGCGATATCGATCTTGGTCTGTTTAAAAATTTGCCAAAAAGCGAGTTAATAATTCCTCTTGATACTCATACGCATAAAGTTAGTCTTGCTCTGGGGCTTTGCGATAGGAAAAGTTATGATTTTAAAGCGGCTAAAGAGATAACTTTAAATTTAAAAAACTTTGATGCTTTTGATCCGATAAAATATGATTTTGCATTATACAGAATAGGTCAAAGTAAAGAGCTTGATAATGTAAAATCAAATTTAAAAAACATATGAAGTAAAGTAAATTTAATATTAGTTTTGATAGTATTTTAATGTTTCTATTCTAAATTTAAAAAGGTTATGGATTATGTTTGATACGATTTTTAGAGAGTATGATATCAGAGGTATTTATGAAAAAGATCTAAACGAAACCAGCGTTAAAGCCATTGGTTATTGTTTAGGTGTAGAGATGGCTAAAAGAGATGTTAAAACGATAAGCGTTGGATATGATGCTAGGCTTAGCGCCGATACTCTTTTTAAATATTTAATTAGTGGCTTAAATGAAGCTAAAATGAGAGTATTTGATATAGGTATGCTGCCTACTCCTGTTGGATATTTTAGTGTTTTTACAGATGTTTTTGATGCAAACGTGATGATTACTGGAAGCCATAATCCAAAAGAGTATAATGGATTTAAAATAACAACTCATAAAGATAGTTTTTTTGGCGCAGATCTTCAGAAATTAAAAGATAGCGTAAATGAACTTATTTCTTCTAAAAAACAGATAAAAGATAATTTTGAAGCGCAAAAATACGATATATTAAGCAAATACGTAGAGTTTTATAAAAATGAGTTTTCGCATTTGACCGGACTGAAAACAAAGATTATTTGCGATTGCGCAAATGGCACTGCCGGCATTACTTTAGAGCCGATAATACAAGCTTTGAGTTTAAACGCTACTATCTTTTATAAAGAGCCAAACGGAAACTTTCCAAATCACCATCCAGATCCTAGCGAAGAGAAAAATTTAAAAGATTTAAAAAACGCTTTAAGTGGTGAATACGAGATTGGTTTTGGGTTTGACGGAGACGCAGATAGAATAGCTGTTTTAACTAAAAAAAGAGGCATAAAGGGTGACGAGTTAGCCTATTTGTATGCAAAAAATATGAAAAACCCTAGGGTTTTAGGCGAAGTTAAATGTTCGCAAAATATGTATGATGAAATAGACAAAATCGGTAAATCTTTTATGGGTAAAACAGGTCATAGTAATATAAAAAAGGCTATGAAAGAACTAAATATCGATATGGCTGCTGAGGTTAGCGGACATATATTTTTTAAAGAGAGATTTTTTGGTTTTGATGACGCGGTTTATGCTATGATAAGAGTTTTGGAGCTTATTGCAAAAGGATTTAACCTTGATGATGAGCTTGATAGCCTTCCAAAGTTATACTCGAGCGATGAGATAAAAATAGATACCACCGAAGAGATGAAATTTAAAATTATAGATGAATTAAAAAAAGAACTTCACAATACCAAAAACGGACTTCCTAAGATAGTCGATGTTATCGATATAGACGGTGTTAGGATTAAATTTGAAAATGGCTGGGGTCTTGTAAGAGCTTCAAATACGACACCGGTTTTAGTAGCTAGATTTGAAGCCGGTTCGTTAGAAACTAAAGAGCTTTTAGAGCAAAAAGTACTATCTTTAGTACAAAAGTTAAAGGCAAAAATATGACAAATGTAATTCTTTGCGGAGGTAGCGGAACTAGACTTTGGCCGCTTTCTAGAGCGCTTTTGCCAAAACAATTTGTAAAAATCTTTGATAATGATTCGCTATTTAGTAAAACATTAAAACGCAATACTTTTGCTGAAAATAGAATAATTATTTGTAACGAAAGTCACTATTTTTTAGCGCTTGATGAGTGCGGAGGAAATAGTGCTAAATTTATTTTAGAGCCGTTTGGAAAAAATACCGCAGCTCCTATAGTGTTTTGTGCTTTGAGCGTAGATAAAGATGAAATTTTGCTAGTTACGCCAAGTGATCATCTAATCGAGCTTGAAGACGAATATAATAGATCTATAAAAGCTGCAGTAGAGTTGGCAAATGATGGCAAGCTAGTAACATTCGGTATTACTCCAAACGAACCAAATATAGGATATGGCTATATAAAAGCTGATGGAAACAATGTTAAAAGCTTTATAGAAAAGCCGAGTTTAAAAAAAGCAAAAGAGCTTTTGGCGCAGGGCGATTGTTATTTTAATAGCGGAATGTTCTGTTTTAAAGCCGGAGTTTTTATTGATCAAATGCAGAAATATGCTCCAAATATACTTGAACAGGCGCGTCAAGCTATCTTAAATGTAGAAAATAACTCGGATATAATGCGCATTAAACCACAATATATGCAAAATATCGATGATATAAGCATTGATTACGCTTTGATGCAAAAAAGTGAAAATATCGCTATGGTTCCATTGAATGCTAGGTGGAGCGATATGGGAAGTTTCGATGAATTATCCAAAAAGGTTCAGAGTTCGCCATCAACAAGTATAGATGCAAATAATAACTTTGTTATCAGCTATAAAAATAGCGCTTTAGTAGATGTGGACGATCTTATCATAGTAGATACTAAAGACGCTCTTTTGGTTACTAAAAAAGGTAGCTCTCAAAAAGTAAAAAATGTTTATAATCTGATAAAAAAAACAAATCCAAATTTATGCGAAATTCACACCAAAGCCTATCGTCCGTGGGGAAGTTATGAGGTTTTAGAAGATGCTCCAAATTTCAAAATTAAAAAAATTATAGTAAAACCATATAAGCGTTTAAGTTTGCAAAAACATCTTCATAGAAGCGAGCATTGGGTGGTTGTCAGTGGTGAAGCTCTAGTCACGATCGATTATAAAGAGACACTTTTGAAAAATAACCAGTCGATTTATATAGAAAAGCAAAAGCTCCATAGATTAGAAAATAAGCTTGATACGGATCTTATCCTTATAGAAGTTCAAGTTGGGGATTACCTCGGCGAGGATGATATAATACGAATAGAAGACGATTATAGTAGGACTTAATGGTAAATTTAAAAAAAGCTGTTTGCGTGATAAGCGGCGGTATGGATAGTGCTTTAGCAGCGTATAAAGCTAAAAATTCAGGATATGAGATAGTAGCGCTTCATTTTGATTATAATCAACGCACCATGAATAAAGAAAGAGAGTGTTTTAACCTAATTTGCGATGATTTAGATGTTGAAAAACGATTTATTTTAGATGTTGGTTTTATAGCGCAAATTGGTGGAAATGCTTTAACGGATAAAACTCTTAATATACCAAAAGATGGCATAAGCGAAAATATCCCTATAACTTACGTGCCATTTAGAAACGGTATATTTCTTAGTATAGCAGCGGCTCTAGCGCAAAAAGAAGGTTGTGAGGCTATATATATAGGAGTCGTAGAAGAAGATAGCAGCGGATATCCAGACTGCACTGAACAGTTTATAAATTCTATAAATAAGGCTATAAATTTAGGTACCGCAGATAATAATATAGTTATAAAAACTCCTTTAGTTCATCTCTCAAAAGGTGATATAGTAAAAGAGGCTAGTAGCCTAAAAGTTCCATTAGAGCTTACTTGGAGCTGCTATGAAAATAGCGAATTTGCATGCGGTACTTGTGATAGCTGCAGGTTAAGACTAAAAGGCTTTAAAGAGGCAAAACTGAGCGATAAAATACCTTATAAAAGCTAATTAAACGCTATTTTATACTTTTAAAACGCTTAAGCTACAAGATAATATTTAGCCTATTGTGATATAATAAATGAAAAATTTAAGGAAAATAGATGTACCGTTTTGCACCATCTCCAACAGGAGATATGCATATAGGCAACTTAAGAGCTGCTATATTTAATTACATATGCTCATTACAAGATAATAGCGGATTTATATTACGTATCGAAGATACCGATAATGCTAGAAACATAGATGGAAAAGATAAAGAGATCTTTGATATATTGACTAAATTTAATATAAAATGGGATACACTTTATTATCAAAGTAAAAATCTTAAGTTTCATCAGGAATTTGCAGCTAAACTTTTGGCTGAAAAAAAAGCATTTTTATGCTTTTGTGACGAAACGACCTTAGAATCTAAAAAAGAAGCCGCAAAAATAGCAGGTAAGCCGTACAGATATGATGGAACTTGTGAAAATTTAAGTGATGACGATGTTTTAAGCAATCCCCGTCCAGCAGCCGTTCGCTTGAAAATCAAAAACGAGCCGCAAAGTTTTTATGACGCTATAAAAGGCGAAGTCAAATTTGAACCGCAAAATATCGATAGTTTTGTTCTTTTAAGAGCGGATAAAACTCCGACTTATAATTTTGCTTGCGCTATAGATGATATGCTTGAGGGCGTCACGTTTGTTATCAGAGGCGAAGATCATGTTAGTAATACTCCAAAACAAAATTTAATCCGAGAAGCGCTTGGTTACACCGGTAAAATCGGCTATGCTCATTTGCCTATTATCCTAAATAAAGAAGGCAAAAAGATGAGCAAACGTGAAAATAGCTCATCTGTAAAATGGCTTTTAAATAGAGGTTATATGCCTGAAGCCATTGCAAATTATCTTATTTTGTTAGGCAATAAAACCCCTTGCGAGATTTTTACTTTAGAAGAGTCTTTACAGTGGTTTAGTATAAAAAATATTTCGAAATCTCCTGCTAAATTTGACGAGGAAAAGTTAGCTCAAATAAACAGAGAACACATAAAAAAAGCTAGTGACGAAAGGCTAAAAGAACTTGGTTTATCAAAACCTCATTTGGCTAGATTTTATACTCAAGAGTGTAGTTTAATTTCAGAAATTAAAGATAAAATAGATCAAATTTACTCTAAAAAAGATATTTCAGATGAGTGGAAACAAAATGCAAATTTAATAAAAGACGCCGTTTTAAACTCAAATATTCCTAATAATTTTGATGAGTTGAAAAATGAGATTATACAAATTACAAATTTAAAAGGAAAATCTCTGTTTATGCCATTTCGTTTATTGCTTACAGGAAGCGAGCATGGTCCGGAGCTAAAAGAATTATATGCGCTAATCAAAGATGATATAAAGGAGATAATAGCAAAATGATGGTTATAAGCACGTTTATTATAGCACTAGCAAACCTCTTACACATAGTAATCACCGCCTATACGTGGATTATAGTTGCTGCAGCGCTCATTAGCTGGGTAAATCCAGATCCGTATAACAAGATAGTTCAATTTCTGCATCGTATAACTGCGCCTGCTTATGAGTTAGTACGAAAAACAAAGATACCCACTGCATTTGGCGGCATAGATATAGCTCCGATTATCGTACTTTTAGCACTTCAATTCCTAGATCTATTTTTAGTAGGATTGTTAATTGAAATTTCTACTAAAATTTAGTATATTTACAGCTTTTATAGCTGTTTTTTTGGATGCCGGAGTTATAAGTTACGAGCAGATAAAACAAGCTCCAAAAGGACTTGCAAAAGATTATTATATCTATAGATACATAAATGAGAGTAAAAAAGCTACTCCAAACGAGATAAAAACTCTTAGAACCGAAATTTATAGATACTCGGGAAAGCTTAAAAAAGATATAGAATCGATCATAGGACCTTTAAAAGAGCGAGTTGTTGATTGTAGAGGCGTAAATGCAAATAATATAATAGATGCTAACGCTACTTGTCAAAAGATGGTTTTGAGCGTTAAATTTTTACAAACTATGAGTAAAGACAAAAGAGACGAGTTGGCTTTTAAATTTAAAGACGGTTCTCCCGAGCTTGCAAATTTTATTATAGGTTTTGATGCCCCAAATCCAGTGAAGTATTATATGGATACAAATGATACTGTAAGTTATTTTAAGTTTTATAATACAAGCAACAATAAAGAGAAGTTTTTAAACGATAACAATATAACCAGTTCATTTATACCGCACTTATCTAGTAATTGGCAATTTAAAACTCTTATAAATGACGCCGTGATCAACAAAAAATTTGATAATTTTAGGCTGTCTTTATTAAATATATCGCCGCAGTTTGCTAGTTCTGAAATAGCGTTTTTGCTTGGGATAAATGCTATTATTTTTAATAAAGACGATTTAGCGCTTGAGTTTTTCAAAAGTGCGGCAAAGACTTCTAAATTTGCTAGTCAAAGAGATAACGCGAATTTCTGGATATATCTTATTACAAAAGATAAGTCTATCTTAAAAACCATATCAAAAAGCAGCGATATAAATATGTATAGTTTGTATGCAAGAGAGTTCAGCGGTGGAGGCAAGATAAAGATAGTTGTTCCAGATCCGAGCACAAAAACTTTGTTAAATTATGACTATACAGATCCGTTTGTTTGGCAAAAAACATTAAATAAAGTAGCAAAAATGAGCCAGAGCGAGCTTATTAGGTATGGGGTTAGATTTTTTACTAAAAGTACTCTTGGCGAGTACAGTTATATAATGGAAAAAGCTCATAATTATAAACTTCATTTTTATCCGACTCCGTTTATGGAGCATATCGGCACAAATGATGTTAAAAGGCAAGCTCTCATATTAGCATTAGCAAGGCAGGAAAGCCGTTTTGTACCAAGTGCGGTTTCGACTTCTTACGCTCTTGGTATGATGCAGTTTATGCCGTTTTTAGCAAATCATATAGGAAAAGAGCTGGGTATTTCAAATTTTGATCAAGATGATATGTTTAAGCCTGAGATTGCATATAAATTTGCGAATTATCATTTGGATTATCTGGAAAAATATCTTATAAACCCTATTTTTATAGCTTATGCTTATAATGGAGGGATAGGATTTACAAAACGTATGCTTCAAAGAGGAGATCTATTTAGTCAAAATAGCGAATATAAAAGATACGAGCCATTTTTATCTATGGAGTTAGTTCCTTACGCCGAGAGTAGAACATATGCTAAAAAAGTTCTTGCAAACTATATCATATATCTTGCTATTTTGAATTCCAATACAAAGATTTCGCAATTTTTCGAAAATTTAATGATACCTGGAGTGGGCGAGAAGTTCCGTTTGAATCTACAAACCGCTCAAAACTAAGATTTAGTGTGTCGCTATTTTTTTGCGGCGCACTTACCTTTAGATAAATTCCCCATGGCATTTGAAACGTTGTTAGTTTTAAAAGAGGATCGTTATCTTCTAAAATAGATATTTTAGTTCCGTTATTATCATCATTTACTTTAAATGAAGAGTAGTTTATTTTACTATCTTTTGGATAGATTGTGATAATGAAATGCTCATTTTTTTTGTCTAGAAATTCATCTTGATGAATGGGATTTAGATATGTTCCTACGGCTAAAAATTTATCATTCGTATCTTCAAATTTCTGTGTGTATGCTAAAAGCTCATTTTTTAATGGATCTTGTATAACCGCTTTTTTATCGCTACAAGATGCTAAAAATAGGGCAAAGATACTTATCAAAATAGCATTTTTCATAGATAATCCTTTTTCTATTATTATAACATATTTATCTATTATTTTATGATTTTTACGAGCTTAGAGTTGTTTTTTAGTTGGATAATTTGATAAGAATAATCAAAATAAGCTTAAATTCAGTCAAGTGATAATATAATAACGAATATCAAAAAAGTATCAAAGTATCAAGGAATATTATGTCAGTATTAGTAATAGGCGCAGATGAAATAACGCCGATAAAAGCTGTTTTAAGAGATTTAGGTGCTAGTAGCATTGAGCATTGGGATGCGAGAAATGAAAATAGAGTAAATCGCAAACCGATTCCTCAAAATACTGAATGTGTTATTATGTTAACTAGCTTTTTAAATCATAATACGATGAAAAAGATCAAAGGCGAAGCTAAAAAGCGCAACATTCCTATAGTGTGTGCTAAAAGAAGCGTAAGCTGCGTTTTTTGTGAATATTGCAAAGTATTTGGACTAGATAAAGAGTTTGGTTGCCAAGGCTCAAAATGATTTCTAAATTCAGCGGCTTAGACGTTTTTTATGAAATTTACGGCAGTTTGTATAGCAGTAATAGGCTCGAAACATTTTTAACGCTTTATAATTCATCTGTCGATGAAGGCTTAAAAATACCCTATAAATATATAAAAAATAGTCAAAGCGTAGGTCATATATTTCATTTAAGAGTAAATGATTTGCTAAATATTAAGCCGTTTAAATTTACAAAATGTGTTATTTTTTGTTTGATTTCAAATGCTATAATTCGCGCATTTTTAGATGGAAAAGAGTTGCCTATTTTTGCTCGTGAGCCAAAAATGAGAGTTGCAAAACTTATCAAAACTGCATTTTCAAATGCTAAATTTGATATGCAATTTATGTTCAGTGAGTATGTTTTTGATAAGATTTCAAAGCGTCATCCATATAAAGTGGTAGATATGAAAGATGGTTTGATTTTGCTAAAGGATGGTGAAAAAACTATTTTAGGGGTGATAGCATTTTTCAAGCTAGTTGATAGCGACTATGAAAATAATCTACTAGCTGAAATAAATTTTGCTCAGCAAAAAAGCAGAGATATAGGCACTGATCTATATATGGCATTTCCTAGAAATGTGAATTTTACTAGATATATAGATATAAAACAAAATGGAGCTAGACTAAGGCTCGTTCCATATAAAATTTGTAATAAAATTTATGATAAAGGATATTAATGACAGGTATAATTTATGGTAGCAGTATGGGAAATACTGAAGAAGCAGCAAATTTAATAGCTGCAAATCTAGGCATTGACGAAGTTCTAAACATCGCCGATACTGATGCGGCTACGATAAATGGCTTTGATAAGCTTATCATCGGTAGCTCTACTTGGGGAAGCGGAGATTTACAAGATGATTGGGATAGCTTTGATTTTGATAAGCTTGAAGTTAGCGGCAAAACCATTGCTCTTTTTGGTATGGGAGATAGCTCAAGCTATTCAGATACATACTGTAATGCTATGGGAATATTATACGAAAAATTATCTCAAAAAGGCGCAAATATAGTAGGTGCTATATCTACAGATGGCTATGAATTTGATGAAAGTGAAGCCGTAAGGGATGGTAAATTCGTAGGACTTGCGCTAGATGCGGATAATGATAGCGATAAAACCGAAGATCGCATAAAGGCTTGGGTAGAGATAATAAAACCCAACTTTTCATAGTTAATTTTGCACTTGCATTAACTTCTGCTAGCCGCTCATTCTAGGGCGGCTTGTTTTAAATTCAATAACTTTTGCTAAAATCTTTTTTATTAAATTTAAGGAGACAATATGCCATTACTTGATAGTTTTAAAGTAGATCATACCATTATGAATGCACCAGGAGTTCGTTTAGCTAAGGTTATGAATACTCCAAAAGGTGATAAAATAACTGTTTTTGATCTTAGATTTTGCAAGCCGAATATTGAAATTTTACCGCAAAAAGGTACGCATACTTTAGAGCATCTGTTTGCCGGATTTATGAGAGATCATTTAAATAATAACGACGTTGAGATAATAGATATATCCCCTATGGGCTGTAGAACCGGATTTTATATGAGTCTTATAGGTACACCGTCTTGGGAGATGGTAGCAAAAGCATGGGAAGAGTCTATGAAAGATATATTAAACGTAAAATCTCAAGATGACATTCCGGAGTTAAATAAATATCAGTGCGGAACATGCACATTGCACTCTTTAGATGAAGCTCAAGATATTGCTAGAAATATTTTAGCTAAAGGTGTCGGATATATAGATAATGAAGCTATAAAGCTAGATATGAGTAAGATTTAGTTTCTCATTGCAGAGTGCGTTATAGATATAAATTTATATTTAATATTTTTATCGCATCTCTGCTTTTATAAATACCTTAAATTTAGTTTAACGTATAGTTGTTCAAATCCCAATCAATCGGAGTTTTACCGTTTTTTATAAGATAATTATTGCATTTTGAGAAGTGACGTGAGCCAAAAAATGCTCCACGTGCAAGCGGACTCGGGTGAGCTGCTGTTAGTACTAGATGTTTATTAGCTTCTATCAGGTTTGCTTTCGCTCTTGCATAATTCCCCCAAAGCATAAACACCACACCTGTTTTTTTCTCGCTGATATTCTTTATAACGGCATCGCTAAATATCTGCCAGCCGAAATTAGAATGCGAATTTGCCATTCTAGCCCCAACGCTCAATGTCGCATTTAGCAACAAAACCCCTTGTTTTGCCCAGTATGATAGATCGCCGCAATTTGGTTCTATTATACCTAAGTCGTCTTTTATCTCTTTATATATATTTGCTAAACTTGGTGGCACTCTTACGCCTTTTGGCACAGAAAAGCTAAGTCCCATTGCTTCTCCTTCGTTATGATAAGGATCTTGTCCTAATATAACTACCTTAACTTTATCAAATGGTGTTAGATTAAATGCGTTAAATATGAGGTTGCTTGGAGGATATACTTTGCCGTTTTTTAGTGCGTTTATTAAATTAAATTTAATTTCTAAGAAATACGAACTTAGGAATTCGTCTTTTAATACTTCTTTCCAGCTATCTTCGATTTTAACTTTAGCTAAATCAATAGTCATAGTGTAAATTTAAAATTGAGTCCAAGTTGGACTCAATGATTATAGAGCTTTTTTAGCCTCTGCTACGATAGCAGCAAATGCGGCCGCATCATTCATAGCTAAATTTGCCAAAACTTTTCTGTCTAATGCTATGTTTGCTTTTTTAAGACCATTCATAAATCTTGAATAGCTGATATCATTTAGTCTGCAAGCTGCGTTGATACGGATGATCCATAAGCGACGGAAATCACGTTTTTTCGCACGTCTATCACGGAATGCATAAACTAAACTTCTTTCTAATTGTTCTTTTGCTTTTCTAAAATGTTTATGTCTAGCGCTGTAAAAACCGCGAGCTAGTTTTAGAACTTTTTTATGGCGTCTTCTTCTTACTACGCCTGTTTTAACTCTTGCCATATTTATCCTTTACAAATTGGCGTCCAAATTCGGAACTTGTCCTAAGCTTTTTGGCTAAGGAGGTTTAAATGACTTTCGTCAAAAACTTATATACAAAGCATTTTTTTAACGGCTGAAACATTAGTACTATCTACATATTGAGATTGTCTAAGGTCTCTCATACGCTTACTTGGTTTTTTTGTCAAGATATGGCTTCTAAATGCTGAGCCTCTTTTTATCTTATTTTTACCAACTTTAAAGCGCTTAGCTGCACCGCGAACAGATTTCATTTTTGGCATGCTAATCCTTTACTTCAAAATAGGTGCTGATTTTACCAGAATTCTCTTTAAGTATAGATAAATTTAGATTTCGAATATTTTTGTTGCTAATATGTAAATATTGATAATTAATATTATATTTAAAAATCATAGATATACTTAAATAAACAAAATTTTAAAAATAAGGATAAGTGAATGAAAAAAAGAGTACTGTTTTTAGGACTTTTAGCAAGCGCTATGTTAGCTAGTGAAGTAAATTTATATACCGCGAGACACTATGATGCAGATCAGAAAATTTACGATGCATTTGAGAAAAAAACAGGTATAAAAGTAAAAGCAACTCAAGCAAAAGCTAGTGAGCTTATCAAAAAACTTGAGATTGAGGGAGCTAGCTCATCTGCTGACCTTTTTATAACTGCCGATGTTGGGAATTTATACTCTGCAAAGCAAAAAGGCGTACTTCAAAAAGTAAATTCTGAATATTTAGAAAAAACCATACCGCAAAATCTAAGAGACATCGACTCACAATGGTTTGCCGTGACAAAAAGAGCTAGAGTTATAGTTTATTCAAAAGATAGGTTTGATCCTGCTAAAATGGGACTTAAAAATTATGAAGATCTAGGAAATTCAAATTTAAAAGGTAAACTGCTTATAAGAAGCGGAACGGCTGGGTACAACACAACTCTTATCGCCTCTTTAATTGCGCATAATGGTGAAGAAAAAACCCTTGAACTATCTAAAAATATCGTATCGAATTTTGCTAGAGCTCCAAAAGGAGGCGATAGAGATCAGATCAAAGCGATATTTGCCGGCGAGGGAGACGTAGCTCTTGTTAATACGTATTATATAGGTCTTATGCTAAACTCACCAAAAGCAAATGACGTAGATGCTGCAAAGAGCATAGGCATCATTTTTCCTGATCAAGATAGCTATGGTACTCACGTAAATATCAGCGGTGTTGCGCTTACAAAAGCTAGTAAAAATAGAGAAAACGCAATTAAATTTATGGAATTTTTGCTAAGTCCTGAAGCCCAAGAAATAATAACAAATATCAATTACGAATATCCGGTAAATAAAGACGTAAAACCGAGTCAAACTACTGCTAATTTCGGTGAGTTTAAAGCAGATGAAATCTCTTTAAGCAAAGTTAGCGAAAATATCAAAAAAGCCGTATTTTTAGTAGATCAAGCCGGTTGGAAATAAGTGAAAATACTTAAATTAGGGGCGATTTTTGTCGCCCTAGTTATCGTTTTTCCTCTATTTTTTATATTTATAGAGATGTTTTTCGGTGATTTTTCGCTTCTAAATCATTTTAGTAAATATCTGCTTTCGGGATATATAAAAGATACTTTTTTACTCTTATTCGGTGTTTTGGTATCCACTATCACAATAGCTTGTATAAGTGCGTATTTGGTCGTGAATTATAAATTTCCATTTAGTAGATTTTTTGAGTTTGCTCTTGTGCTTCCTTTGGCAATCCCTGCTTATATATTTAGTTTTGCTTATGTGGGGCTTATGGATTATAATGGCGAATTTATGAAAGTTTTTGGATTTCGCATAGATATGATGAATATCTGGGGTGCGATTTTTGTGATAAGCTTATCGCTATATCCGTACATCTATATGTTTGCTAAAACTAGTTTCAAAACGGGAAGTAAAACGGTATTTGAGTTGGCAAAAATTTACAATATCAATGGATTTATGACATTTTTTAAGATATCTTTGCCTCTCGCAAGACCTGCTATTTTTGGTGGAGCTATGCTAGTAGCCATGGAAACTTTGAGCGATTATGGAACGGCGGCTTATTATGGAGTAAATACTTTTAGTGCCGGAATTTTTAAGGTTTGGTATGATCTTGATGATTCATATCTGGCTAGTTTTTTGGCTGGAATTTTAATGGTTATAGTATTTTTTATTATGTTTGCAGAATATCTTAATAAAAAATCCTATAGTTTTAACAATAATACTTCTCTTATTCTAAAACCTGCAAATCTCTCAAAAATAGCTAAATTTTTTGCGTTTTTATGGTGTTTTACACTATTTATGATAGCTTTTGCTTTGCCTTTTTACTGGCTTGTTTATTGGTCGATTTTTGGTGACGTGAAATTTGATGCGGGTTTTATTAAAATGGCTTCAAACTCACTATTTATCGCTATTTTAGCTTCTGTTTTGATAGCTGCTGTAGGGCTATTTTTGACATTTTCATCAAGATTTTTTGTTTCAAAACTGATAAAAACTATGGTTTTAAGATGTTCGTCTCTTGGGTACGCGCTTCCTGGAGCTAGTGTTGGAGTTTGCGTTATGATAGTTTTTGGTTATATAGATAGAAATTTCGGCACGAGTTTACTCTCAAGTAGCTTTGTGGTGCTGATGTTTGGATATCTTGTGCGCTTTATGACTGCTAGTATTTACGCTCTTGATAGTGGTTATTCAAAGATTTCTAAATTTATAGATGACGCGTCTAAAGTTATGAAAATTAGCCTTTGGAACATGTTTTTTAAAGTGCATTTACCGCTTTTGAAACATTTTATTTTGCTAGCTTTTACTTTAGCTTTTGTAGATATAGTAAAAGAGCTTCCTCTGAGTTTGATTTTACGTCCATTTGAGTTTGAAACTCTAAGTATTAGAGCGTTTTTTTACGCGACTGATGAGAGACTTTATTCTGCCGCGTTGCCAAGTTTGCTTATAGTTTTGATATCATTATGCGCTGTTGTTTTTGTAGAAGTTTATGCTCATAAAAAGTCCAAACAGAGTATTTAATTACAGAGATATTTAAATTTTTTAATTTATGCAGTGTAAATCAAGCAGAAAAAAACTGCTCATTTTTGAGCAGTTTTAGGGTTTCCTAAATTTAAATTATCCTCTTTGTAGTTAAATCCTCCGCCAAGAGATTTATACACATCAACTACGCTAGTAGCGACGTCTAATTTTGATTGAGCTAGGCTGAGTCTTGCCGATAAAAGATTTCTTTGCGAGTCTAAAAACTCAAGATGAGTGCTATATCCATCATCATATCTGGCTTTTGATAAGTCATAAACTTTTGTTTGAGATTTTACTAAATCTTGCATGCTTTGTTCTTTTAAAACTGAGTTTTTTCTTGTATCAAGAGCGGTTCTTATCTCTCCAAATGCAGTTTTTACGGCTTTATCGTATGATAAAAAACTAGCATTTTGCTCTAAGTTTGCAAGTTCAACTCTATTTTTTGTCCTTCCAAAATCAAGCAGAGGCATCATAATACTTCCACCTACGCTCCATATATTTGCGTTATTTACAAAAAATCTATTAAACTCATCGCTACTAAATCCAAAAATTCCAGTAAGCGACAATTGAGGTAGCCAAGCCGTTCTAGCTACTCCAACTAAGAAATTTGAAGCTTTAAGTCTTTCTAATGAACTAGCTATATCTGCTCTGTGCAAAAGAACATCCGAACTTATACCGCTTGGAACTTCTGGCATAGTCGGAAGAGTGTTAGGAGAGTCTATGCTCTGATATAAAATATCATTTAAATTTTTACCTACTAACACGCTTAGAGCAGAATTTGTTTGTGCAATTTGAGTTTGGATACCTATAAGTTGAGTTTTAGCGCTGTGCACTGCTGCTTGGGCTTGATAATACGTAAGTTCATCTATAGCTCCTGCATTAAGCTCTTTTTGTCTATAGATGAGCGTTTCTTCATAGGTATTAAGAGTTTCATTGAGTATATTTTCTTGCTCTTTTAACGATATTAGCATGAAATATGTATTTGCTGTAGTACTCGCTATGCTTAACATCGCGCTATCATAGTCGTATTTTGTAGCTTTGAAGATGGCCTCGCTTGCATTTGCGCTATCCCTTACTCTGCCCCAAAGATCTATCTCGTAGCTAAGAGCCGTATTTAGGCTAAATGCGTTGTATTTTTTATTATCTTGCCCCATGTATGTTTCACCGCTTGAGCGGTTTTTGGTTGCTTCACCGTTTAGATTTATATTTGGAAATAGCTCAACGTTAGCTAAATTTAGATTGATTTTAGCTTGTTCGATATTATTTAAAGCTATCAATAAATCGCTGTTGTTTTTAAGGGCCTGAGAGATGAGAGAGTTTAGTTTTTCATCCCCAAAACTCTCCCACCATTTTTCATTGATACTATAAACATCAAATTTATACTCGTATGTTTGTTGTATCTCTATCATATCAGGTTTTAAAGAGCATCCTGCTACAAATGCTCCTATTAGTAAAATAAGTGCTGTTTTACGCATGTTCTTCTCCCGAGGTTATTTTACCACGTTTTTTGTCTAACCACAAATTGAAACTTTCTAATATATAGAAAAACAGTGGCACAAAGAAAATCGCTATCGTAGACGCCGCTATCATACCGCCTATAACTCCGGTTCCTAGTGCGTGACGAGACGCAGCTCCTGCTCCTGTGGCAACAACCATAGGCAAAACTCCAAGAGTAAATGCTAAAGAGGTCATCACGATAGGTCTAAATCTCATTCTAGCAGCGTTTATCGCGGCTTCTTTTATGGATTTTCCCGCCAAATGCTCTTGCATCGCAAACTCAACTATCAATATCGCATTTTTAGCCGCTAATCCGATAAGAAGCAAAAGTCCTATTTGAAAATATACATCATTGCTAAGTCCTCTTGTCCATGTAAAAAGAAGTGAGCCAAATACTGAAAAAGGAACCGCAGTTACGACTGCTAATGGCATAAGCCATCTTTCATATTGTGCCGCAAGTATCAAAAATACGAATATCATACCAAATACAAATGCTTGAGCACCTTTACCTGTTGACGCTACTTCTTGATACGCCGAGCCCGACCATCCTATATCGTATCCTGTTGGAAGCTCTTCTTTGATAATTTGTTCAATTGCTTTTATAGCGTCTCCTGAAGTGTATCCTGGTTTTGGTTCGCCCATGATCTTGGCTGCAGGAAATGCGTTAAATCTATCTACGTTATCTGGTCCTAAGCTTCTTTTTAATGATACTACCGAGTCTAACGGTACCATTTTGCCGTCCTGGCTTCTAACGTATAATGAACGTAAATCCTCCGGTGAGTCTCTATACTCTGACATTGATCTTATATTTACTTTAAATGTTTTACCTAGCATATTAAAGTCATTTACATAATACTGACCTATTGTGGAGCTTAAAGTATTAAATATGTCTGATATATTTATTCCCATCATCTTGATTTTTTCTTTATCAAGAGTTAGATCGTATTGAGGGAAATTTGTATCAAGCGTAGTACGAACCATATTTAAAGCCGGGTGAGCATTTGCTTTTGCTACCACTTTTTGCATATCTGCTTCTATTTGAGAGTAGTTCTTACCCTCCGTATTTTGTGCAAATAGCTCAAATCCTCCTGTTATAGATAGTCCCATGATGGGAGGCGGAGTCATAAAATACGTCATAGAGTTTCTATCTGCCATATACATCTGTTTATTATATTGAGCTGCAAACGCTGCAGTTGAGTTGGCTTCTCCTGGTCTCTCATTCCATGGTATCATACTGATAAACATTATACCCGCGTTTTCTCTAAGAGTGCCTGCCAACATATCGTATCCTGCAAGTCCGGTTACGTTTTTTACGTTTGGATTTTGAGATATAATGCTTCTTATAAACTCTGTATCTTCAGTAGTTCTACTAAGAGTCGAAGCAGGAGGTAAATTTGTTATAGCTAAAACATAACCTTTGTCTTCAGCAGGAACGAGCCCCCCTGGAACGACTTTAAATAGTTCTGCCATCATAAATATAATTATTCCCACGCATATTAAGCTCATAATGACATGTTTTAAAATTTTAGCTACTCCGGCCGTGAAAATTTTGGTTGAAAAGTCAAAGAATTCATTAAATTTACGCACAAACCAAAATGGAGGATTCTCTTTTTTGCGAAGTATCATAGCACACAAAGCAGGAGTAAGGGTTAGCGCAACAAGTCCTGATATACAAACAGATACGACTAAGGTTAGCGCAAATTGTCTTTGTATGACGCCTACAAAACCTTCCATAAAAGATACCGGTATAAAAACAGCCGAAAGTACCAAAACTATAGATATAACAGGCGCTACTATCTCGCTCATAGCTTTTATAGTCGCTTCTTTTACGGTGAGATTTGGCTCTTCATGCAATATCCGTTCTACGTTTTCTATAACGATAATAGCATCATCGACGACTATTCCTATGGCTAGTATAAGTGCGAACAATGTTATCAAATTTATAGAAAACCCCATAGCATAAAGTCCGCCAAAAGCTCCTAAAATAGATACAGGCACCGCCAACATAGGAATTATAGTAGCCCTTACGTTTCCAAGGAACATATACATAACTATAACAACTAAAATCATAGCTTCAATAAATGTTTTTATAACTTCATCTATAGATACTTTAACAAATTCAGTCGTGTCGTAGCCGACTATATATGTTAAATCTCCTGGAAAAGAGGCTTTGAGTTCATCTACTCTTTTTACGATAGCATCAGCTGTATTAAGAGCGTTTGCACCGCTTTGTAAAAACACAAGCATAGGTATCATTGTAGCGCCGTTGATTCTTCCTGCAAATGTGTAGTTTTGTGCGCCAAGCTCCACGGTTGCTACGTCTTTTAGTTTTATTATATTGCCTTTGTTGTTGGCTTTTATAATAATATTTTCAAATTCAGAAACATTTTTTAGTCTTCCTTCGGGTTTTATGGCATAAACATAAGGATTGCTTGTTTGAGTCGGCTGTTCGCCTATTTTTCCTGTAGCATACTGACTATTTTGCTCTTTTATAGAGTTTATCACGTCTGTTGTTGTTAAAGAGTATTTTTTAAGGAGATCTGGTTTTATCCAAACCCTCATAGAGTAGTCTTTGTTTCCTATAACAACAGCGTCTCCAACTCCCGGAACTCTTTTTATGGCATCAGCTACGTTGATATTTATATAATTGCTGATCTCGGTATCGCTCATTTTACCACTTGGGTCATAAAACGATAAAACATTTAGTATAGAACTGCTTCTTTCTCTAACAGTAACACCTACTCTTTTTACTTCCTCAGGGAGCAAAGACAAAGCAGGAGTTACGCGGTTGCTGACATTTACCGTTGCGGTTTGCGGATTCGTGCCGATTTTAAAATACACGCTTAGACTCATAGTTCCAGCAGAACTTGAAGTGCTTTGCATATATATCATATCTTGAACGCCGTTTATAGCATTTTCCAAAGGAGCTGCTATAGTATCGGCTATAGTCTGTGCGTCTGCACCGCTATAATTGGCTTGAACCATGATTTGAGGCGGAGTGAGCTGAGGATACTCTTCTATCGGAGAGCTTTTGAGTCCGATATAGCCGGCGATGACGATTATTATCGACAAAACGCAGGCGAATACCGGTCTGTTGATAAAAAATTTAGAAAACATTATTTGCTTCCTTTGGCATCATTTATTGCCTGAACCGGTTGTCCTATATTTATTTTTTTGAAATTATCCATTATTATTAGATCGCCGTCATTTATACCGCTTGATATAACTGCTGATGTTGAGTCTTGAGATACTATTTTTATAGGGTTTTTAGCTACTTTTCCATCTTTTAGCGTATATACAAATGGGCTGGCTAAATCTTGCAATATAGCGACTTGTGGAATTTTAAAGCCGTTTTTTTGATAAAATCCATATACATTTACGCTTGCAAATATACCTGGACGAATTTGAGTTGAGTTGTTTTCAAACATAGCTTTTGCGTTAACAGTACCGCTACCCTCGTCAATAACGTTATCTATAAAAGTAAGAGTACCGTTATAATCTCCGTTTTGCATACTCAAAGTGACGAGCGAGTTTAATTGCTCCCACTCTTTAGTGCGAGTTTTTTGAGCGATATTTAACTTATCCACATCCGATATTCCGAATTTAACAAAAATCGGATTTAGTTTAGTAAGTCTTACTAAATCGGCGTCTGATGAGCTTACGTATGAGCCGACGTCTTTTAAAGTGTCGCCTAAAACTCCAGAAAAAGGAGCCGTTACAGTAGAATAATCAAGATCGATTTTTGCAGTTTGTACGTTTGCTTTTGAGGCTAATACGCTAGCTTTTGCAGATTCATAAGCCGCTAAAGCCGCGTCATACTCTTTTTGAGAGATTGCGCTTTTTTCTTGTAATTTTTTTGCCCTATCAAAGTCAGATTCCGCGTTTTTTAAATTTGCTTGCGATACTTGTAAATTTGCAAATGCGCTATCATACGCAGCTCTGTATTTTGCTTCATCTATCTGGTATAGTTTATCTCCTTCTTTTACGCTTGCTCCGGCTTTAAAAAATTGTTTTTCTATAGTTCCTGCTACTTTTGCTTTTAAAACGACATCCATATCGCTAACTGTTTGACCATTAAATGATAAAACAATAGGAATATCACCCATTTTTGCTTGCATAACAGTTACTGGCATAGGCGGTATCTGTTGCTGGGCGGCTGATTTTTTATTATCTGAGCCTAAACATCCAGCTAGTATCAAAGATGAGGTCAGGATAACAAAATTAAAAAATTTATTCATTTATTTACCTTTCAAATTTTCATTTTTAAATTTAGTAATGATAATTACAAAATAGTTTTGAATTATACATAAAATTTATTAAACATTTGTTAAATTGTTAAATAAGTTACTTTTATGGACTTCAAGTTTTTATTTTAGTGCGGCACTCAAAAAGAACTCTACGCACTCTTTTACCCACTCTTTTTTCTCTTGTTTATTCATATTTAAGTGTCTTTTAAGTATTGCGCTTCTTACTGTAAATGGCTCTTCGAGCAAGTAGCAAAATCTAAATGCCAATAGCTCCAAATCATCGCTTTTAAATCTTGGTTTTACGGATGGTTTGCTAAAAAAATCCGTGAGTATTTGATTGACTTTTTTAACACCACTTTCGTAAAATATATCTACTATTTGTGACTTATCTTTAAATGATTCGTTCAAAATCAGCTTTTTAAGCAGCAGAGAGTCTTTTGTCCAAACTAAATTCAAAAATTCTTCACCAAATTTAAATAAAAATTTCTCCAAATCATCAGAAGAGTCAAGATAAATTTGATTCTCTACTTCTGTTAAAAACTGCCTTACTCCACGATTGATTATAGCTTTAAAAAGTCCCTCTTTACTACCGAAATACGTATAAATAGTAGAAAGAGATCCGCCGCTTTTTGAAATAATATCATTCAAGCTAGTGTTTTCAAAACCGTTTTTTAAAAATAGTTCCAGCGAGACAGATAAGATTAACTCATATCTATCTTTTGCTTTTTTACTTTTTATTTGAGAAAGTATTTCGTTACTCATTTTCTTGCTTTTGAATTGCTTTATTTATTTCGGTCATTTTTGGAAATACAAAAATCGTATCCCTTGAAACTTTAACTGTGTTTATATCGTCAACGGCGTAAGCATTTATAGTGATATCAATAGGAGTATCTTTGTTTACCTCGTCGACAAGAGTATCTTTTGTACTAAGCACTACTATTATTTTTCTTTTGCCTCCGGCTTTTAGTTTTATAGGCTCAAGAGGTCTATTTATACTGATTCTAGTGTCATTTACATCAAAATAGTACTCGTGCACTTTGTTTTGCGTATTTTGGATCAAAAACGTATATGCGTTTTGTACTTCAAATTTCGAATCTTCCACTTTTATTTTATATAATTCCGTTGTTCGGTTGATATTCAAAAGCATATGCTCCTTTTTGGTACTCATAAATATCAAAGCTATAATAGCTATAGATAAAACTACCATATAAGCTATAGTTCTAAATCTAAAATAATTTACCTTTTTTCCGGTTTGCAGAGATTTTGCACTTGTCCAATTTATAAGACTTTTTTCGCCAAATCCAGCCATAACTTTTGTACATGCGTCGCTGCATTCAAGGCAGTTTATGCATTCAAGCTGCATTCCTTGTCTTATATCTATATGGGTTGGACAGATATGTACGCAAGCATCACAGCCTATACATTTTGCATCTTTTTCAAGAGGTTTTTTACCTATTTTCGTATGACATTCATATATTTTTCCGCCGCGTTTTTCATCATATATTACTTGAACCGTATCATTGTCAAACATTACGCTTTGAACTCTTGCGTAAGGACATACGTAAATACAGAAATTTTCAGCTAAAATAATTACGTCATAAACGATAAATAGAGTAATTCCTATTAAAATTCCTATTAAAAGTTTGTGCTGAGCAGGATTTGCTAAGTAACTAAAAAAATCCTCAGGCGGCACAAAATACCATAAAAAATTGCTTGCCGCAACTAGGGATAAACATGTCCAAATGAATACAGCTATCATTTTTTTAAAATACTCGCCATCAACTTTTTTTTGCTTATCTCTAATATTTTTTCTTATTTTTAAAATTTTAGTTTGAATAAGATCTCTATATATCACCCTAAAACAGGTTTGGGGGCATGCCCAGCCGCACCATATTCTTCCGCCAAGAGTAGTTAGAAAAAATATCGTTAAAAATAAAATTATTAGTACAAACGGCATCAAATATAGCTCTTGCATATCAAATGATGTAAAGAGCAGGTGAAGTTGCTTTTTATCAAAACTAAGCAAGAAAAAGTGATTATCATTAATTCTGATAAAAGGCAAAACGAGTGCTATAATGGTGACTACTGCGTAAGCTATGTAGCGTTTTGTAGCGTATGGAGTCCAGTTCGCTAAGTATTGTTTGATATTTGCAGACATTCGTAAATCCTTTATAAATTTAACTTGGAACAATTATATAACTTATGATTTTAAAAATAGGTTAAACGTATTTTATATATTTTTTATTTATAAATCAAATTTAAGTCAAATTTAGATATAATCTCAACTTATTTTAATCTGAAAGGTGGTGAGGACTGTGCCAGGAGTAAAGGTACATCCTAATGAGTCTTTTGACGAAGCTTATAGACGTTTCAAAAAACAAACCGATCGTAACCTAGTTGTTACTGAAGTTCGTGCTAGAAGATTTTTTGAGCCTATGACTGAAATTCGTAAAAAACAAAAAATTTCAGCTCGCAAAAAAATGCTTAAAAGACTTTATATGCTTAGACGTTACGAGTCTAGACTCTAAAACCATAGCCGGAAGCTTTTCCGGCTTTTTTCTCTAAATTCTATGATCTATTTTTACTTTTAAATTTGGTAAATTTATATATAAACAATAGATATTTGGGTATGTTTTATTTTAAATTTAAATCTATCTCTTTTATCTTTTGCACTGCCTTTTTGGCAGATATCTTTGCGTTTTGGCTAAGACCTTCTTCAAAGCCAAGAACATTTTCAAGTAGCACCGAGATACCTAAAAACAGCGTTTTTGGAGTGATGGTTCTAAGATAGCTTAGCAAAACCGGAGTAGGTAAATTGTGCGTGGAGTAGATGTAATCTCTCTCGTTCTCAAGGTTAAAAAACTCTATCTTATCGTCTTTAAAGCCGCTCATCGCATCGACTACCACAATGATATCAGGAGCAAACTCTCTGATAGCGCCAAACTCGTTCTCAGGCACTTCCTGCCCGTAAAATACTCTCCAGCTAGGCATCTGTTCTTCTACTAACTCGCCCACGTATAAACCCACGGCGTCATCGCCTCGCATTTTATTGCCTATGCAAAGTAGAGATTTTTTTAGTTCTTTTTTGGTTTTGGGCATTTTTAACTCTTTTTTAGGACGATATAGCCTTCATCTAAGCTTGAAAGTATATCTCTAAATTTTGAGTTTGGAAGCTTGTCTTTTAGCACTTTTGCATGAACAGGCAAGATCTCGACTTCAAAATATTTGTTTACATTTCCGAGTTTAAATTTGACGTATTCATCACTGCTATCAAGCATTTTATTCCACTGTTCATCGTCAAATTCTGCTATCTTTTCGTTGAAATCTATCGTTCCTACGCCGTGTCCTACGCAAGTGCTAAACGTGACTATTTGTTTGTAAATTTGTGGAAGTTCGGCGTTTTCATCAACGTGGCGTTTTGTGAGTTTCCAGACTTGTATCACTTTTTATCCCAAATTTGATCTAAATTTATATGAAATTCATTTGAAGCGTTTGTGTATTTTAAATAAATTTCATTAAAAAGTACGGCTAGACACTCAGCATATCTCTGATCGTCTTGCTCTTTTATGGCTAAGCTAAGTGCGTCTTTTGCAAGAATTGGATCTTTGGGATTGACGCAAGTTTTTAGAGCGGTTATAAATTTATCATATAAGATCCTGCCGTATATATAGCTCATCAAAAACTTAGCTTTTACAAGTAGATCGCGCTCAAAAGAAGCGTTGTCAAGTAGCGATTTTTGAGTTAAATTCGGTAGTAAATCGTCGTCTTTGAAGCTCTGTTTTTCTAGCTTTTGTTCTATCAGACCGACCGCGGTTGCTAAAGCATAAATGATGCTTGCTGGATGAGGTGGGCAACCAGGCGCAAATACATCAACTGGTAAAACCTTATCGGCTCCACCCCAAACCGCGTAACTATCGTGAAATATCCCACCGCTCACTCCGCACGCACCAAAGCCAACTACTATCTTTGGATCTGGAGTGGCTTCGTAGGCTCTAAGAAGCGGATAGTACATTTGTCTAGTGATAGGTCCTGAGACTATCAGAATGTCTGCGTGGCGCGGGTTTGCTACTAGTTTAAATCCAAATCGCTCTGGATCCCAAAGCGGACTAAGAGCGGCAAATATCTCTATTTCGCAACCGTTGCAGCTTCCGCAGTCTATGCGAAATACGCTAAAACTGCGTTTGATGTTTTTAAGTAAATTTAGCTTTGAGTTTAGATCGTTTGATCTTTGTATATCATCAGGTACAACGTACATTATTTTACCGCCTTATACTCTTTGTTTGTCATCATCTCTACTATTGCATTTTTCTTGCAGCTAGGACAGATATGTAGATATTTTTTGGCTTCTTCTAGCCTTTGTTTGCTTAAAGTGCTAAGCCTTTGCTCACAAAACTGCACGAATTTTTTACTCAAAAACGCTTTACCACAAACACTGCATAGCTCACTTTCTAGCTCTCCTTCTTGGATGAGTGCTGATTTATCAAATTTAACCGTAAGTTCGTAATCATTGCTTAGCCTTATAGCCGCAGTAGGACATACCTCGTCGCAACGACCGCAAAATATACATCTACCGCAGTCGTATCGCCATTTTATGAATTTTTTCCCATCCTCCCATTTTACGCTTATCGCGTTGCTCGGGCACGCTACCCCGCAAGCCGCGCAACCTATACAGTTTGTGTAATGATACGTCGGTTTGCCTCTAAAATGCTCTTCTACTATATAAGGTTCATATGGATATTTACTTGTAACGATACCTGTTTTTTTGACTATATCGTAAATTTTCATCTTATATCCTTTGTCGGACTATCTTTTAGGCTTTGGCAGTATTTTTTAAGCTCTTTTTCGCCTATCACTTTTGACTTTCCGCTTTTTACATTTACTAAAGTCACGCGCTCGGTGCAAGAGTAGCAAGGATCTAAACTACATACTATAAGTGCGGCGTCTGCTATGGTATTTCCTTGAAGTTGATATCTTAAGCTTGACCAGTTATTATACGTAGAAGCTCTACATCTCCAGCGATATACTTTTTGAGAGTCGCCTTGCATGATCCAGTGTATATTTTCCCCGCGCGGGGCTTCGTCGTATCCTAAGCAGTAAGTTCCAGGTTGTAGTCTGTAGTTAGTATCTGTAAAAATAGCACCGCCCGGCATTATATCAAGGCACTGTTTTACTAGCCGCAAGGCTTGTTTGCAGTCGTTATATCGAACTAATTCCCTGCTTAGCACGTCACCGTCAAACTGGACGTTAGGAGTAAGCTCAAGCTCTTTGTAAAATCCGTAAGTATGATCATATCTCGTATCTCTTTTAAATCCGCTTCCGCGCACGTTTGGACCGACTGGGCTAAAGTCACGCGCCACTTGTTTATCAAGTATGCCTATACCTTTCCAGCGTCCTATTTGGCGTTTATCTTCCATGACGACTTGCCAAATTTCATCTAGTTGGGTGCCAATTTTTTCTAAGATTTCGTAAGATTGTTTTATCTCATTTAGCGTGATATCTCGTCTAACGCCGCCGATCACGATAGTACCGTATGTTTTTCTACCACCTGTTATGAGTTGAGCTAGTTCAAGCGTGTATTCGCGAACTCTAAATATATGCATAAATGCCGTATAATTTCCAGTAACTTCACAAGCCAAGCCCAAATTTAAAAGATTTGAGTGCATTCGCTCTATTTCGCTACTCATAATCCTGATAGCTTGTGCACGGCGTGGAATTTCAAGCCCTATACCTCTTTCTACTGCTTCAACGCAAGCTATAGAGTGAGCAAATCCGCATATCCCGCATACTCTTTCTGCAAGGTAGCTCATCTGGTTATAGTTTAGTCTGTTTTCGGCTAGTTTTTCCATACCTCGGTGCTGATAAAACAGTCTATAATCGGCATCTACTATGGTGTCGCCGTCGCAGTACAACCTAAAATGCCCCGGCTCATCGGCTGTTATATGAAGAGGTCCTAAAGGTATGTCCGTCACAGAGCCGTTTGGTCGCATAAACTCATAGTCTGGTTCGTCTTTTGGTTGCACCGGATCCGGGCGAAATTTATAATCCATAGCATCTTTTCTAAGCGGGTATAAATTCTCAGGCCAGTCATCGCTAAGAACGAGTCTTCTTTTATCGGGTAAGCCCTCGGCTACTAAACCAAACATATCATAAGCTTCTCTTTCATACCATACACAAGCAGGAACCAAAGGTGTAACGGAGGGATAACAAGGGTCGTTTTGGGGGATAAGGGTTTTAACCGTGATAAAGCATTTTTCGCTACTTTGTATCTCATCTATAGTTCCGTCTTCTTTGCTCATTTTCGAGCCTTCCATAGATAAAACGTAGTAAAGCGCGTAACTTTGATTTATGGTTCTTTCATCGTTTGCTACCATACTAGAAAGCCAACCGCCGATACCGTAGTATAGTTTATGAACGACTTTTGGTAGATCATTTCTATCTACTAATATCGTTATTTGATCTTCACATTGTCTGCTTGTTTTTAAAATATTAAACTCATTTTTTAAAATATCTATAAATTTATCGCCTCTCATTAGTTTCCTTTTATCATTGTGACGCTGTTTTGTACTAATATCCAAAAGTTATCAAACTGCCATATGCCAAAGCTGATTATCAAAAATGCTAATGCGATAAGCGGTAAATTTTCCCATAAACTCATTTCTGATTTAAATTTAACTTCACCTTTAACTTCACCAAAACTTGCCATAAAAAAATGTGAAAAATCGGCTATAAAGATGATAGTTAAAGCCAGCGCAAATAATACGATAGCAGCGTACTGACCGCTTAAAACAGCGGCTTTAAACGTCAAAAACTCACTTACAAAGATAGCAAAACCAGGAACTCCTACGAGTGAGCAGATAGATATGCCAAACAAAACGGTTGTGAGCGGAGCGATATGTATCATACACCCCATTTTACTCATATCGTTTGTCCCGTAAATTCTAGCAGTGTTTCCTGTGGTTAGGAATGCTAAAGCTTTTGTAAAGCTGTGAGCCGCACAGTGAAAAACGGCTGCAAAAACGCCTATTTTTCCACCGACTCCAAGAGCAAAAGCTATAACTCCCATATGTGCTACTGAATGGTAAGCGAACATTCTTTTTACATCATGTTGTCTGATAAGAAAAAACGCAGATACGAAAAGCGTTAATGTACCGCTTATCAACATTATTTGTTCGCTAAAATTACCTCCGGTTGCATTTGAAGCTATAGCGTAGTAACGCAAAAGTCCTAACATGGCGCATTTTATAACGATTCCGCTAAGCATAGCTGAAGTTGGAGCTGGACCCTGAGCGTGAGCATCAGGGAGCCAAGTATGAGTAGGCACTAAGCCCGCTTTTGTTCCAAAACCGATTAAAGCAAATATAAATATAAGTTTTAAAACATCGGGATTTAAGCTACTTGCGTGAAGTATTAAATTTGAAAACAAAATCGCATTTTTCTCATCATGTAAAGTATTTAAACTAGAAGCGTACAAAAGTATGGTCGCAAACATAGCAAATGCTAAGCCGACCGAGCAGATGATTATATATTTGTATCCGCTTTCAAGTGAGCGTTTATCACCTTTTAGCGCCACCATAAATACCGTTGCTAAAGTGGTTGCTTCAAGAGCGGCCCACATTATCGCCATATTATTGCTAATACAGCTTAGAGTCATAGCAAACGTGGTTATATGAGATAAACAGAAATTTGTTTTTATCTGTTTTAAATTTAAAGAATTTGAGTTTAACTGCCACTTAAAATAGCTAGTCGAGTATAAATTTACACAAAATCCAGTCAAACTTATAAGTACTAAAAAAACAGCTCCTAAAGAGTCTAAAAACAACATATCGTTAAATGCATATATGGCACCCAAGCTTAAAACTTTACTTATAGAACAAAGTAGTGCTAAAGATACTGCGGCGCTGCAAAGTATATGCAAAAGGTTTAAAACTTTTACATTTAAAGGAGATACAAATAAAATGAGAGCCGATACCAAAGGAAGCAGTAGAATTAAAAATAAAATATCCATAAATTAACCTTTTAAACTAGCAGCTATACTTGTATCAAGAGTGCCGTAAATTTTATAGTAAGCAAATGCTAAAATACTCATTATGATGATGGCAAAAACAGCGTCGCTAAGAATGCCAAGCTCAACTAAAGCGTGGGAATTATAAGCTGTGAGAGCTAGACTTAGATGAATACCGTTTTCAAATAAACAGTAAGATAAAATTTGCTTTACAAATGAATTTCTAAGTATAAATCCAAATATTCCTACCATAAATATAAAAATTCCTCCTATCAAAGCAGTTTCGTTTTTGATAAGTGAAAACTCCATAAATATAGGAGCTATCAGCATAGCCGATCCTATAGAAAAAGCAAATGCGATCAGCGGTGAAACCAAAAATCCGCCTACGGGCTCAACTTCGTGAGTAACCCCAAGCTTTTTTACTAGAGTAAAGAGAATGAGCGGAACTGCTATAACTTTTATAAAAAATGCGATTATCGCCCATGAAAACAGTTCATTTGCTTTGTATTCGTTTGCTAAAAACAAAAACACGCAAACTAGTGCTATAGCTTCTAAAACGTAGCTTATAATGCTTAATTTATAACTTCTAAAACCAAATACCAAAAGACTTAAAATCATCATTAAAATTATTAAAATTTCCATATCATACTCCTACTACATAGAGGATAAGAGATATAAGAGATATAAAAAGTATGCAAGCTGAGTTAAATTTCAAGCTTGAAATTATCCTAAATCTCGGTCCAAAGTTGTCCATCAAAATCGCTCCTACATAAAAAAGCCCCACTAAAATAAGATGAACAATGAGAGTTAAAAATGGGCTTGAAAAACCGATAGGAACAAACATAACTATGAAAAAGCTTATCATAGCAAACTGTTTTAGCATAAGAGCCATTTCCACTAAAGCCAGATCTTTTCCACTGTATTCGCCGATGACACCCTCTTGTACTTCTTGCTCGGCTTCTGCAAGATCAAACGGTTTTCTTCCTGTTTCAACATACATCGCCCACAAAAATGCTACACTTGCTACTGCGTAAGATGCGCTTGAGTAGCCTATTTCCGCGTTTTGTATAAGCTCTTTTATGATAGCAAGATTTGTTGTTTTTGCAAGCATTGCTATCACTACTAAACAAATTATCATTATAGGCTCTATATAGATAGCTATAAGACTCTCTCTGCTAGCTCCTACTGCTGCGTAAGGATTTGCACTATCTAAGCTTGCGACTCCAAAGATAAATCTAAAAAGCGCAACTAGATAAACCACGACTATGATATCGCTAACTGCTCCGGCGTTTGCTGATCCGCTATAAGTTATAGGTATCATCATCACAAGCATAGCACAAACGCTAAAAAGCATATACGGACTAAATTTAAAAAACCAATGCACGCAGTTTGGAGCCGTGCGAGAACGTTTTAAAAGTTTAAATATATCATAGTACGTCTGTAATATCGGTGAACCTTTGCGACTTTGAATTTTACCACGCAGATTTCTAGCTATACCATCAAACAACGGAGTAAGCGCCAATGCAACAAAAAGTTGTAAAATCATTAGTAAAACAGCTTCCATTTAAGCCCCCAAAAAGTAAAATCCAACTACTAGCATAGCATAGAGATAAACTAGTATATATACAACATAAAAGCTACTTCTTCCGTTTTGAAAAGCACCTATTTTATCAGCTATAAGCATATTAAACTTGATAATCGGCTCGTATAAAATCTTCCACCAAACATCTTCAGTGCCGGTTTTATAATCTACATTACTAAAGTAATTTTGCTGCTTAGTTTCTGTTTTAAATTTGATAACTTTGCTAATAAGTCTTTTAAAATCCCCGACAAACGAATTTGAGTTCATGCTCATTTGCGGACTAAATTTAAATCCGCAAGCCCAAGGTTCGCTTGCTCTGACTTTGCTCATATTTGCTCCAAATAGTCCAAAAAGCAGAAACGGAAGTGCTAAAGCAAACATAAGTAAAATCATTATAGCAGGCATTGAAATAACATTTATGTTCATGCTATACATGGTTTGAGGTACTAAATATAAAACTACGTTTCCTAAGAATAGAATTATATTATTTGCAAAAACAGCAAAATAAATAGAACTAAAAGCTAGTATAAACATGCCAAATGGCATAAAGAATGATTTTTCACAAGCTCTGTTATGTATGTTCTCATCTTTTGGTGTCCCGGCAAATATAACTCCGTAAAGTTTGATAAAAGCATAAACTACCATAGCTCCAGTAAGTGCTAAACATATGATAGCAAGAGCAAAAATCAGTCTTGAAGCTATACTATCATCAAGCGCTCCCATAAACATAGATCTATAAATAAACCATTCGCTGATAAATCCATTTAGCGGAGGAAGAGCGGATATACTAATGGCTCCTATTAGAAAAAATAGCGCAGTAAAAGGCATTTTTCTAGCAAGCCCTCCAAGAGAGTTCATATTTTTTGTTCTAGTGACGCTATATATGCTTCCTGAACCTAAAAATAGCAATGATTTAAATGTTGAGTGATTAAGCACGTGAAATAAAGCTCCTATGAACCCAAGCAAAACTAGAGTCGGCTCAGCTATGCTAATACCGTAAAACCCAACTCCAACTCCAAGCATAATAATACCTAAGTTTTCAACTGAGCTATATGATATTAATTTTATATAATCATTTTGTATCAAAGCGTAAGTTATACCAATCAGCGCGCTAATGGCTCCTAATGCTACAACACTAAGAGCAAATCCAGAAGTTATAGGCAAAATAACGCTAAATTGAATAATTCCGAATATTGCCATTTTAGACATAATACCGCTTAACATTCCTGCTACGTTTGATGGAGCCAACGGATAAACAAGCGGTGCCCATACGTGAAACGGAAACATTCCGATTTTGCTGCCAAATCCTATTAAGAGCAGAATAAGAATACAAGTAGCGACTGTTGGATCTATATCTAGTTTGCTCCATTGTATAAATGAGAAGCTTCCGGCAAAGTATGAGATAAAAAGAAGCGCTATAAGTATGCAAAATGCTCCTATTTGTGCTATGCTAAGATATATCATCACTGTTTTATTGCTATGTTTTTCATCATTAAATTTAAGCAAAAGAGCAGATATTAAAGTCATAATTTCCCATAAAACAATGAAACTAAAAACATCTGAGCTAGAAACTACAAGCAGCATAGAAAGGATAAAAAAGTTAAATAAAGCTGCAAAAACAGCAAGATTTCCCCTGTCTTTAAACTCTTTTATATATCCTATTGTATATATGCAGATACCAATTGCTATAAAAGTTATGATAAAACTAAAAAATCCGCTAAGCGGAGTTATAATAAAATGTGGAGAAAATAAGAAATTTCCTGCTAATTTAAAACCGTAAGTTGAATTGATATTTTTTATAAAATATATCGTGCTAAATATGGATATTATGCAAGGTATCGCAAGTCCAATATAAAGAGCGATTTTCGGCACTCTATAAAGAACTAAGCATATAATTCCTACCAAAAAGAACGACGTATAAATTATTTCAAGCATCTGCTTCTCCTTGCTGCACTTCCCCGGTCTCTTTTAGAGGTTTGTTTTTTTGCGCTATTATGATTTGCGGCGGCGGGCAATCTAGAATTTTAGATATAAAATTTGACATATTATCACCGTCTTTTAGTTTTTTACCGTATTTGTGTTTATTTGTTATAGGATCAAGCATTACTAAAGCGCCTTTTGGACAGACTTCTACGCAAGCGCTTCCTTCATTTCTGCCATCGCAGATATCGCATTTTATCGCTACGCTCATAAAGCCGTCGCCGCACACGTCCATTTCATCTAAATTTGATCCATTTGAGGGGATCTCTAAGCTATCAAGATGAATCGCGCCATATGGGCAAGCATTTACGCATAAAGCGCAGCCTATGCAAAGTTGCTCATGCATTTCTACATATCCATTTTCGTTGCGTAAAGCCGAGCTTGGACATACTAGTGCGCAAGGCGCGTCGTCGCACTGATGGCATTGATTTGGCATAACTCCGTTTGTCATTTTTATAACGTCAAGCCTTGGTTTTGCTAGTTTTCCGCGTTTATAAGCCTCTTTACCGCATGCTTTCATACAGGCTTTACAGCCTATGCAAAGCTCAGGATTACAGATTACAAATTTATGTTTTTTACTCAAATTAACCCCATTTTTGTTATTTTTTATTTTAAATTTATATAACGCAACGCGTATCTTTTAATAGTAAGTTATATATTTTTTATTTTAATTGTATAATTTTAAAACTTAATTTAAAATTTATATTTTCTACATTTTTGTACCAAAATATATTATAAATTTAGGTTATGGTGATATTTATAGCGAGCTTTTTGGTTTGTGTTATTATAATAATAAAATATCTAGTAACGACGCGATTACGTATAAAAGCTGTTGAGCATAGTTGAAATAAAGCAAATTTTTTATAAATTCTTATAATATTTTGCGACTTTGGCACTTGAATTTACTAAAAAAATTATCTACTAATATGCTACTTTTAGTAACAAATTTAAATGTTGCTCAGACATCTATAAACTAACAATATTTATATTTTATTACATTATTATATAAAAAATAATTTAAAATTATTAAAATATATAAAATTTAAAAGATTACTTTTTGGAAATTATTTTTATTTAAAATTACGTTAAATTTCTTACAAAGGGGATAATATGAAAAGTTTTGTGATTTTATCTGCTGTGGCAGCGTTGGCTCTTAGTTTGAGTGCTAGTAGTGTAACATTAGATGGCAATAGTGTAACGTCTCGCGATATAGTAGATATAGCAAACGGGGCAAAGGTAGGCATTGATCAAAATGCTTTTTCAAAAGTAAAAAAAGCACACGAAATTTTGCTTAACGCGGCAAAAGATGGCCAAAAAATTTATGGACTAACAGTCGGCGTCGGTCTTAATAAAGATAAAAATTTCGTTGATGCAAAGGGAAATTTAGATCCAGAAGTCATCAAAGCATCAACGGATTTTAATATAGGTCTTATACACGCTCATTGCGGCGGTGTCGGCGAGATCTACCGCTTCAAACGGTAAGAGCGATCCTTGCAACTAGACTTAATAATATGCTTTTTGCCGGAGCTGGTGTTCAAGAAGAGGTCGTGCATCTTTATCAGGAGTTTTTAAATCAAGACATACTTCCTGTTATGCCAAGTAGTGGTTCAATGGGAGAAGCCGATATCACTATACTCGGACACATCGGTCTTGCGATGTTGGGAGAGGGCAAGGTCTATTATAAAGGTGTAAAAATGGACGCTGGTGAGGCTTTGCAAAAAGCAGGGCTTAAAAAACTATCACCTTTTGGTAAAGATAGTCTATCTATAGTAAGTTCAAACGCTTACTCAGCAGCGCTTGCAAATCTTGCGCTTGAAGATTTTAAGCAAGCATTTGAAGTTTCAAAAACAGTATTTGCACTCAGTTTAGAGGCTTTAAACGGTAATGTTGCTCCATTTTTACCAGAAGCTACTAGTTTAAGACCTTATCCAAGCTTTGTTTCAACTGCAAAAGAGATAAGGGAGATCTTAAAAGGTAGCTATTTGTGGGAACAAAACGGTGAGAGAGCTTTGCAAGATCCGCTTAGTTATAGAGACGCTACGTATTTGTTTGCTGCACTTAAAAGCAGTATTGACGAATTAGAAAAACTAATGAAAATTCAGCTAAATTCTTCAGACGATAATCCGGGAATTTACATAGGAAAAAGTCCAAAAGATGCTAGTTTTCAAGAAAATAAACTATTTACAAGCGGCGGTGCAGTTGTTCCTACATCAAATTTCGAGCCGTTACTTTGGGTAGTTGAGTTTGAAAAAGCATCTATAGTTTTAGCTCATAACTCAAAAGCTTCATCGCATAGAACTATAAAATTATCAGACGATAATTTCACCCATCTTAGCAGATTTTTAGGCACCGATAAAACTATCCATGCTTTTGGAGCTATGCAAAAACCTTTTGTGTCATTAGCGGGTGAAAATGAATTTCTAGCAAATCCTGCTTCGCTTGATTACTCTCCCGTAGCAGGAAATATAGAAGATGTTGCGACAAATGCACCGTTTGTAGTTCAAAAGTTCCAAAAACAGATAGATAACTTTTATCATATTTTAGGTATGGAACTCATCCACGCAGCCCAAGCTATCGATCTAAGAAAACAAAAAGATCCAAATTTAAAATTATCAAAATCTACACAAAAATTATATGACGAGTATAGAAAAGTTGTTGAGTTTATGAATATAGATAGACCTTTAAGCGATGATTTCAAAAATTCGGCGAAATTTTTGAAAAATTATAAATAAAAGGGTATCGCTATGAAAAAAAGTACATTTTTGCTTATTTCAATGATCGCTAGTATGGCTTTGGCTAATAGCGATACGTTGCAAAGTGCGCTTAAAGACGGTAAATTTAGCGGAGATATCTCCGCTTTTTCAGAAACTCGTCATATAAATGAAGGTCAAAAAAGCGTTTATTATAATAATACATCGTATATCATAGGTTCTGTTGGCTTAAAATACGAAAGTGATTTTTATAAAAATTTTAAATTCGTAACAGGCTTTAGAGGTACGGCTCCTCTATACGAAAAAGATAAAAATTATAAAACATTACACGGTACCGGAGATTCCACAGAGAGAATTTACGAAGACGATAGGATGATGTTATCAAATTTGTATTTAGAATACAACGCGTATGATACGTCAGTTAAAGTAGGTCGTCAAGAGATGATAACTGACTGGGTCGGTAAGATAAATGACGGAGTTAGAGTGACAAATAACTCTATCGAAAATTTGACTTTGGACGCTATTTGGACACGCGCTCAAGGTAGAGTTTATATGAAAGAGATGTGGGGCTTTAAAAGTATAAATAAAGATAACGGCGGACTTTTTAACCTCGGCGGAACTTATAAATTTGATAACGGGCTTGGATTTAAAGCGTACGGTTTGTACGCAGATGAGGTATTTTCAGCTCTTGGCGCAAAGATAATCTATGATGGACAAGTAAGCGATGAGCTTGGTGTCGGTGGTACCATTCACTACGCCCAAAGCGACGAAGATAAAAACAAAGACGATGGTAGCGTTTTTGAAGGATTACTCTATGCTAAATACTTAGATACAAAACTTACTTTAGGATATGTGAAATCAGGTAAAGAGATCGGCTGGGGGAGTTTAAATACGGCTGGAGATCAAATCGTTCAATTTGAAGAAGGCGATGTAATGTACGAAAGAGACGTTAAGACGTTTTATGCGATGTTATCAACAAGCATAGCAGATTTTTCGGTAACTGGTATATTTGGTACGACGGAGTATAAACTTAAGGGCGGCGATGATACGAATTATAGACAAAATGAATTTAGCGCATGGCTTAGTTATCCTATAATGAAAAATTTACAAGGACTTTTGATATATGATCAAGTATTTAAAGCTCAAGCGGGATATCCTAGTTTGACTCAAGTCGGCGTCGGGCTGATTTATAGTTTTTAAGGAGATTAAATGAATAGTAGAAGAAAATTTTTAGGTAGCTTATGCGCTCTTACATCGGCCGCTGTTTTAAAAGCTAATAACTTTAGCGATGAGCAGTTTAAGTGGGACGAAGAATGGGATGTTTTGGTAGTCGGATCGGGATTTGCCGGTACGGCTGCTGCTTGTCAAGCAATCGATGAGGGCGTAAAAACATTGCTGATAGATAAAATGCCCGTTCTTGGAGGAAATTCAGCTATAAACGGCGGAGCGTTTGCGGTCGTAAATTCAAAATTTCAAAAGGTTCGCGGCATAGAGGATTCTTATGAGCTTTACGTAAAAGATATTTTAAAAGCCGGACTTGGGTTAAATAGAATGGATCTAGTGGAAGTTATAGCTAAAAACGGAAATGACGCTTATGAATATACGTTAAAAAAAGGCGTGTATTACAGAGACGCGCTAGGTCAGTTCGGCGGACATTCTGTTCCAAGAACGATTTGGCCAGAAATAAACTCGGGCGGCAAGATCACGATACCTTTGCAAGAATACATTATGAAAAGCGGTGGAACGATCAGGACTAGGGTTGTATTAGATGATTTTATAAGAAATGATAACGGAAAAATCATTGGAGTAAAAGTTAGGGAAAATTACGACTTTATATTTGATCCTTTAAAAAACGAAGATGATAATAAAAGCGGTATCGTGAAATTTTACAAGGTAAATGGCGGAGTCGTTATGGCAACGGGCGGTTTCGCTTATGATGTAAATTTCAGACAAACGGTCGATCCGAAATTAACTGCGGATCTAGACTGTACGAATCACTATGGTGCAACGGCGTACGCTCTAAAAACTATGATGAGAAACGGCGCTGATACGGTTGGTCTAAAATGGATACAACTAGGACCTTGGGGGAGTCCTGATGAAAAAGGATTTGGTATAGCTCCTGTTTTTGCGATACCTGCTTTTAGTTATGGCGTAATGGTCGATGCAAGAACAGGAAAAAGATTTGTCAATGAGCTTGCAGATAGAAAAATTCGCTCAGATGCCATTTTAAAAATGCATAAAAATCCAGACGGAAGCATAACTCATCCAGTTGTTATATGTGATAGCATCGGCGCACAAGGCACTACAAAAGCAAACGTACAAAGAGGAATAGATAAAAAAGTCATAAGAGTTTTTGATACGCTTAAAGAATTAGCAGATTTTTATAAAATTCCTTACGAAGGGCTTAAAAAAACCGTTGATGATTATACGAGGTATTCAAAAAACGGAAAAGACGAAGAGTTTGACAAACCGTTTTTTAAATTTAACGATATGATCCCGGATCTCACAAAACCGCCTTTTTACGCATGGCAAGCCTTGCCAAAAGTTCATCATACGATGGGCGGAGTGAAAATAGACACCGAAGCTAGAGTTATAGACAAAAACGGAAATATAATCGAAGGGCTTTTTTCTGCCGGAGAAGCAGTCGGCGGACCGCATGGAGCTAGCAGGCTCGGAAGTTGTGCTATACCTGATTGTTTAGTTTTTGGAAGGATAGCCGGCAAAAACGCTGCTAATCTAGCAAAAAAGGAGAAAAAATGTTAAAAATTTTCAAGATATTTTTAACTATATGTATCGGACTATCTATAAGCTCTTTTGCCGCAAATTTAGATCTTAATACATTTACGAAAGAAAATTATCCTATAAAGGCTCATCACGAGAAACTTGGATTTGACTGCAAAAATTGTCACAAAGAAAAAATCCAAACGAATATAAAGCTCTAAAAACAGATGAGTGTTTGAGCTGCCATAAAAGCTACAAACGTTTAGCAGAGAGAAGCGGTCACCTTGGATATGATGATAACATACATAGCAGTCCGCATTATCCTAATATGGATTGCAATAACTGTCATAAATCACACAAGTCTTCACAAAATTATTGTGTAATGTGCCATTCGCAAGATGGTATGAAAAAAATATTGGTGCCATAAGGAGATATGATGAAAAATATTTTTATAAAAATTTGCATATTTTGTATTTTTGCATTCATCATATTTTTTGGCGATAACTCTTTGATACACGCTACAAGCGACGATAAATTTTGTACCGTTTGTCACGAATGGATGGACCCTATGGTAGAAGCTTATGGGCAAAGCATTCACGGAGGTGCGAATAATCACGGATTTAAGGCAAGTTGCACTAGTTGCCATTTGCCTAATGATAGTTATGTAAAATACGTTTTCAAAAAAGGCTTAAACGGCATCAGCGAAGCTACTCATATGGTTTTTAACGATGCAAAAGAGATGGATTGGCAAGGCAATAGAAAAAATCGCGAGGAATTCGTATATGATAGCGGTTGTATAAGTTGCCATCAAACAATTTTAGATATAAACTCAAGCAATCAAAATATCAATGATATGCATAATCTATACGCGGCGTCTATTCAAAATAAAGATAAAAAAATAAGTTGCGTAAGCTGTCATAAAACCGTAGGTCATAAAAATTTGGGTAAAATACTGTATGAGATCAAACATCCGCCTGTCGGAGACTGGGGAGATGAAATAAAAAGATAAGGAGCCTTATGAAAGAGATATTATACAAAAATAATATCTTTATAATATTTTCTATATTTTTCTTATTGCTTATGATAGGAAATTATTACCTAAATCGCTCATTTGTGAAAGAAGTTCTCACAAATGAGCAGCTTAGTATTTTAAAAAATTCAAGCGACAAGATACAAGAATGGCTTGAAAATAAAAAAACTAGTCTCAAATTCATTAGTTTGCTTGTCGCAAATTTCGACCATACGAAAGAGCAAAATACTATACAAGATATACTTATTAAATCTCAGGAAATAGCAAATTTTTCAAGTACGTACGTCGGATATGAAAACGACACGATGCTTTCTAGCAGAGTATTTCAAGGTCCAAAAAATTACGCGCCGACGCAAAGACCTTGGTATATAAACACTGTTTTACAAAACGGAATTTACATCACCAAGCCATATCTTGATGCCGGACTTAAAATTCCAGTTATATCGATTTGTCAAAGTATAAAACGAGAAAATAAACTACAAGGCGTGATTTGCGGTGTGATATCTTTCGAGAGTATAAAAAATGAAATTTTAAATTTGAGACTAGAAAACGGATATATATTTTTAATAGACGAAGATCTTAACATCTTACTTCATCCAGATAGCGAAACAGGATTTTCCCAAACAAAATTTAATATAGAAAATTTAGATTTTATCAAATCGTTAAGCCATGAAACGCAAAATGAAATTCTAAATTTCAAACCGCTTGAAAACTCAAAATTGATCTTGGTTACAAAAACGCTAAAAGATAATATATATATAACAAAATAAACGAGCAATTTATAATAAATCTTATGATATATGTTATCAGTATTATTTTATTTTTGATATTGGCTTACTTTTACAACAAAAGGTTAGAGCGACAATCAAAAATATTTGAAAAAGCAAAAAGAGATTACGAAGTTCTTTTGTTCCAACAAACTAAAATGGCGGAGCTCGGTCAGATGATAGCGGCGCTTTCTCATCAGTGGATACAGCCTTTAAATTCACTCGGAATTTTCCTTGGAAATTTGATGCAGTTTAAAAAAATGAATAAACTAAGCGATGAAATTTTTTATGACAATATCACTAGATCTTTACAAAATATAGATTATATGTCAAAAACTATGGATATGTTTAAGAACTTTTATAAGATTGAAAAAAACGTTCAAGAATTTGATATACAAAAAGCGATAAACGATACGGTATGTGTTCTTTTTCCGGTAAAATCAACGATAGATATCAAAGTTACCATAGCAAAAGGCGTTACGCCGATGTGTAAAAATTATATAAATGAATTTAAACAGATAACTGCTTGTTTGATCCAAAATTCAAAACAAATTTTACAAAATAGTAAAAACAAAAAAAGAACCAGAATAGTAGTTAATATAAAACAAACTCAAACTCATTTTGTTATCAGAGTTATCGACAACGGTGATGGAATAGCTCAAAATTTCAAAGACGATCTTTTCACTCCTTTTATGAGTACGAAAGGCAGCTCCGGACTTGGTTTGTATATATCAAAATTGATAGCAAATAAAAAATGCGGCGGAGATCTATATGTAAGCAGATATCAAAATCCGACTATTTTTACGCTAACTATACTAAAAAAGGTAAAAGATGATAGATGAAAATATACTTAAAAAACTAAAAAATATATCGGTTTTGCTTGTTGAAGATGATGAAAATACAAGATTTGCCATAACTCAATCCTTGCAGTTTTATTGCAAAAAAATAGACGTCGCAAGCGACGGGCTTGAAGGATTTGACAAATTTTTTAAAGATAATTTTGATATCGTAGTTACTGATATAAATTTACCGAATTTAAACGGTCTTGAGATGCTAGATGAGATTAAAAAAAGAGCCCCGCATGTAGCATCTATCATAATCACATCGTACGATACAAGCGAAAATATACTTGCAAGTATCGAGCTTGGGGCGTACAATTATCTTAGAAAACCTTTTAAAATCGAAGAGCTTCAAATAACTATTTTAATGGCTACAAAAAATTTATACGACAATAAAATATCCTTAAAAGACGACTATGAATATGACCTAGCTTCAAAAACGCTCTACAAAGACGGCGATATGATCTCATTTACAAAAATAGAATCAAAACTTCTGTATCTGCTTGTAAGCAATATCGATAAAATAGTAAGTTACGAGATGATCGAAAATTTCGTATGGGGCTATAAGGCGATGAGTAGCGAAGCCTTGCGTATGGTAATCAAAAAGATAAGATTAAAAACTACAAACGATATCATCGAAAATATTTCGGGTGTCGGATATAGAGTCATATCAAAGAAGTAAATTTAAACTCGGTGTTATAAATTTGATTGGTTTTAGGAATTTTATGGCGGACAGAGAGGGATTTGAACCCTCGAAAGCTTACACCTTACACGCGTTCCAGGCATGCTCCTTCAGCCGCTCGGACATCTATCCATTGAATCTTATGATTATATAGTAATTTAGCTTAAATTTAAAATAGAACTCTGAAAGAAACCGCCCACTTTTCAGTGAGCGCTTTACAAAAAGGAGGTTATTTGTTTAGGAGTTGACATTATATTCTTGAATTTTTAATATTAAATTAATGTAACGTTAAGATTATAATTTAAAACATTAATTTATTGCCATATTGTTTCAAATTTTATAACTATTCTATCCGCTAAAATAGTTTTTATTAAGTTTTCGCTATAATCGTCTTAAAAAAGGAGACTTTTATGCTGACGCATTTAAATGAGCAAAATCTTCCAAAGATGGTTGATGTCGGTCTTAAAGATGTTACTAGGCGAGTAGCTGTTGCTAGTGGAGCGATAAAAATGTCTTTAGAGGCGTACAGCGCCATTAAACAAAATACGGGTAAAAAAGGTCCGGTACTTCAAACAGCAGTAGTAGCAGCTGTTTTAGGAGCTAAAAAAACCAGCGATTTAATTCCTATGTGCCACCCTTTGCCTATAAACTCTATTAATATAAATATAGAAGATTTGGAAGAGCTTCCAGGGTTTAAGCTCGAAGCTACAGTGATTACAGATGGAAAAACTGGAGTAGAAATGGAAGCATTAACCAGTGTTAGCGTTGGACTTCTTACTATTTATGATATGATAAAAGCTATCGATAAATCTATGGAAATAATCTTTATAAGATTAGATAGCAAAAGCGGCGGGAAAAGTGGAGATTATAGGAGAAAAAATGGCTAATGTATGTGATTTTAATGAAAAACCAGAGATAGTTTATCCGATTTTTTGGGAGTATAAAATTATTTTAGATAAAGACTCTGATGAAAAAAATTTGGTAAAAGAGTGTGTTGGAAACAGAAATTATACGCTTGATTTTTCTAAAAATAGCGCAGAGGGCAAATTTAAAAGTTTTAATCTTGCTGTTTTAGTAAATAGCGATGAAGAAAGATTGGAGCTTTTTAGCCTGCTTAAAAGATATTCAAAGTTCGTTTTATAAGGAGATACTATGAATTTAAAAGTGGTAATAGAGCAAAATTTAAATAACGATAATCTTGAAAACATTATCAAAAAAGAGATATTTAAATTTGCAAAAGATAGTTTTTTGGGACTTAGTTATGAGGAGAAATTAGAACGTTCTAAATCTTGCTTTAGTGAGATTTGTTCTTGTTTGAATGAGTTTGAACTTTTAAATCCTAAATTCGTAAATGCAGCCGTAGAATCTCTAAATAGGGCAATTGCTTACGAATCTGAGCAGTATCTATACAAGATAATATATGAAAGAGATAAATTAAAAAAGCAAATTATAGATCAAAAAGATCGGATAAGAGCTATTACGACGCTAAATTGTAAAAACATAGAAAATTATATATGTAAAACGGATTTTAAAAACAAAGATCAAATTTCAAAAGTTTTGAACGATAGATTGCTTTATGACACTCAGATGCTCGGTATCTTAAAAGAGACTACCGAATCTGCTTTTTTGACTACTATAGAGATGGGCGATGATGTTGAAGACACTGCGTATGAAATCGCTAAAAATATAGTTTATTTGGCTATAAATGAGGGGGATTTTACAAAAGAAAGATTTATAAATATCGCAAGAGTCGTGATAAAAAGTGCCGCTAGCATTGCAAATGAGAGTAAAATTTATGCAAAAGAGCTTGTTAAAAGCGCGATAAATGGCAGCAACGACGGCATTTCAAAAGCTATTGAAAAGTTTAAAGACGAGCTTAAATTTGCTCCGGACGAGATAGGAGATAGTTTAAATTATAGTGCAAAAGAGCTTATGAAAATAGAAGAAGATTTTATAATTCTATTAAAAGATATATCTTTAAGCGTGAATGAACCGGCTTCCATCATAGTAGCAGAAGTTTTGCAAAGCGACTATGATTCGTATTTTGCTAGACTAAGAAGAATTTCAGCTGAAACAAGAGAACAGATAATGGATAAGATAGATGAGATTAGCCATAAAAGATTTAAATTAACGGGTGATTTAAACATAGATGAGAGGATTTCAAATTTAAAAAAAGAGATTGGTGAGTTAGAGAAAAAAGCCAATCAAAAATTAACTCAGATAAAAAGTCTTCAAACATTTGAAAATGCAAAAACAGAAGCAAAAAAACTTGGAGATAGAGTTTATGAAGCCGCAAAAAATCTGATAGATTCGGCAAAGAAAAAGTAGAATATCAGAGTCAAATTTAGATAAATTTAACTATAAAGGCAGTAAAAAACTGCTTTTATAGTTGTTTTGTTCCAAATTTAGACTATTTTATCTCATCAGAACCTTTATATGTTGCCCAGACTTTTTGACTTCCGTCTTTATAAAATGCAATTATTTTATAAGTTTCTTCTATACCATCTTGTTCCATACCAGGACTTCCGATAGGCATTCCAGGAACACTTATACCAATGACGTCGTCTGGTTTTTGAGATAATAATTTTTTTATCTCGGCTGCTGGAACATGACCCTCTATAGCATATCCGCCGACCAAAGCCGTATGGCAGCTAGATAATTCATCTGGAACTCCAGCATTATGCTTTATATTCATTATATCGTTTGTTTTGTACTCTTTAGTACTAAATCCATTTTTCTCCATAGCTTTTGACCAGTTACTGCAGCAACCGCACTCCGGAGTTTTATAAACGTCTATATCTGCGCTAAACGCAGTAGTAGCAAGTAGCGTAGTGCCGATAAACAAAGAAGCAATTTTCATAAAAATCCTTTATAGGTAAGTTATGAAATTGTAAAATATTAGATTAAATGTAGAATTAATTAAAAGTGATTTGGGTCAAAGCCCAAATCATTATATATTATAGATAGCCATAAAGTCCAGCAAATATATATCCAAATATACAAGAGCTTATAACTCCGATAAGCCCCGGAATAATAAAGCTGTGATTTATAACGTATTTGCCTATATGTGTGGTTCCTGAGCGGTCAAATTGTATCGCCGCAAGGTCACTTGGATATGTAGGTAAAATATAATAACCATAACAAGCGGGAGCAAAAGCTAAAATTATAGCTGGGCTAACGCCTATTCCTAAAGCAAGAGGAACAAATGCAACTAAAGCTGCAGCTTGAGAATTAACAAATTTAGATACCAAAAGTAGCATTATGGCGTATGTCCAAGGATATTGAGTAACAACTCCACCAAGCATATCTTTCATCATAGGAGTATGCACTCCAAACATAGTCTCAGCCATCCATGATATACCAAATACGGCAACCAAGGCTATCATACCTGAGCGGAAAATCTCGTTTTTACCTATGCTTCCCGCGTTTGTAGGAGTAAAGATTAAGATAAGAGCTCCTGCTAAAAGCATAAAAATTTGAATAGTATCAACCATGCTTAGCGTAGTTTTTCGCTACTTTATTTGATAAAGAAATAGTTGAGTTTGGATACTCTTTTACTTCGCCTTTTACGTTTGTATAAATAACGCTACCTTGCTCATTTTGAGAAAGCATTAGTTTTGAACCGTCTTTTTGTGTGATAGTTAGTCCTGAGATATTGTTTGCAATATTTTTAACTTTACTACCTGAAATATCTATGCTAGAGCCAGAAACCTCAGCTTTTGCATCTTTTAAAACGATTTTTTCTAAGATCTTTTGCTCTGTCGGATATGTAGCTACGATTTGAACTACTGCACCGTCTTTATTTGAATTCCAAGCCGGTCTTAGGTCTTTGAAATATCCAAGTGTAGCAACTACGGCTATAGTTCCTAAAAATATCCACATAGCGGCCCAGCTGTTTTTTGGAAGTTTTTTACCAAGAAGAGTCGTGCCGTCTCCATACACGTATTTCTTTACTTCAGGATCTTTAATTCTTCCTTGAAATTCAAGGTCTTTATCGAGATCTTTTCCTCTAAACCAAGAAAACATTCCAACTCATAAAACACCAAGATATGTTGAAGGAATTGTTATTTTAAGAAGATCTAAATAACCGTCAAATCCAGCTAGATGATGATCTGCGCTTATAAGAAACGCTGTTAAAGTCACAACCGCAACAGAAACCGGACTCGCAATGATACCCATTTGAGAAGCGATCGAACTAGCAGCCATAGGACGTTCTGGACGAATTCCATTTTTGATGGCCACATCATAAACGATAGGAAGCATTGTATAAACAACGTGTCCCGTTCCGCAAAGTATAGTAAGAGTAGAAGTTACGAACGGAGCTAAAATACTTATGTATTTTGGATTTTTACGCAGTACTTTCTCTGCTATTTGCAGCATCACATCAAGTCCGCCGCTTGCTTGTAAAGTAGCGCTTGCTACAACTACTGCGAGTATTGTTAGCATAACTGCAATTGCAGGTTTTCCCGGTTGTATACCAAATGCGAAAACTAGAACTATAAGGCCTATACCGCCAAGAAGTCCTAAAGCTATACCGCCTTTTTTCGCACCGTAAAATAGACAAATAAGCACAATTAAAAGTTGAATTGTAAATTGCCAACCTTCACTTAGATTTATTAGAAAATCCATCGTTTCTCCCTTATTTAAAAAGTATTAGTAATAATTGTATTCCTATTAATTTTAAATTCTACTTAAATGCTCTGCAAATACATATTAATTATTAATATTTATAAAAAATAAATTTGTAAAAAATGTGCTATAATCAGCTAAATTTATAAGGGTTTATAGATGTTTTCATCGTTTTTTAAAAGTAAAAAGTGGTCTCTTTGGGCTTATGGCGGACTTCTTGTGATAGTCATTTCGCTAGTTCTTCAAACAAGATTAAATGTAGCAATTAATGATTGGTACAAAAATTTTTACGATATTTTACAAAATGTCAAAGAACATTCCATAGATGAGTTTTGGGCCGGAATTTGGAAATTTTTATTTATTGCTATGCCTTATGTTATTATCGCTACTCTTACTAATTTTTTTGCTAGTCATTGGGTATTTCGTTGGCGTGAAGCTATGACTTTTTCATATGTGGATATCTGGAGAAAGTGTGAACAAGATATAGAAGGATCTAGCCAGCGTATGCAAGAAGATGTTTATAGATTTGCTAAGATAACAGAGACTTTAGGACTTCAAGTTCTTAGAGCTATTATGATTCTTATAGCTTTTATACCTGTTTTGTGGGGACTTAGCAAAGGTGTTGACGTGCCTATTATAAAAGATATCCCAGGATCTTTGGTATGGGTAGCGCTTATAGTTAGCGTCGGAGGACTCGTAATATCATGGTTTGTCGGTATCAAGCTACCAAAACTAGAGTATAACATACAAAGAAGCGAAGCTGCATTTAGAAAAGAGCTTGTATATGCCGAAGATGATAAGATAAATTATGCCAAAAATGAGAGCGTTGTAGAGCTATTTACCGGACTTAGGATAAATTTTTACAGACTGTTTTTGCATTATGGCTACTTTAATATCTGGTTAATCTCATTTTCTCAATTTATGGTTATAGTACCTTTTATGATAATGGGAGCAGGGCTTTTTACGGGTCTCATCACTCTTGGTATTTTAGTGCAAGTTAGCAACGCATTTGATCAAGTAAGAAGCAGCTTTAGTGTATTTATAGATAATTGGACTACTATAACTGAGCTTAGAAGTATTCATAAACGTTTGGATGAATTTGAGAAGAATATCAAATTTAAAGGATAAATTTATAATGAAGAGTAATTTTGTTGCTATTTTGGCTTTTAGCTTAGTGATTTTAGGCGGATGTTTTTACAGCTCAACAAAGCCGACGGTTTCTCAAGCTAGCCATTCTCAGCTATTTTTAGTAAGCAAAGAGCAGATGGATGTCGGTGCTAAAGATGCTTATAATGAAGTTTTAATAGCAGCTAAAAACAAAAACAAGCTAAATGTCAACACCAAAGAAACCAAACGAGTAAGAGATATATCAAGCAGACTTATATCGCAAGTCGGTGCTTTTAGAAGTGATGCTAGGAGTTGGGATTGGCAAGTAAATGTGATAAATGAAAGCACGGTAAATGCGTGGTGTATGCCAGGAGGTAAAATAGTAGTTTATAGCGGAATAATAGAAAAATTAAATTTAAATGACAATGAACTAGCTGCTATAATAGGTCACGAGATCTCTCACGCCTTAAGAGAACATAGCAGAGAAAATGCTAGTATAGATTTAGCTAAAAATGCAGCTATCACGATCGGAGGTAAGCTTTTAGGGCTTGATGAGGCTAGTATGAATTTAGCAAATTTAGCTATAAAATATACGATAACTCTTCCATTTTCTAGATCAAATGAGACTGAAGCAGATGCTATGGGAGCCGAATTGATGGCAAGAGCTGGATTTGATCCAAGCTCTGCGATAACTCTTTGGGAAAAGATGTCAAAACTAAGTTCATCATCTGCTTTACAGATAACTTCCACTCACCCATCTCATTCTACTAGAATAAACGACTTAAAAAATATCATTAAAAAAGTAGAACCTTTATATCTAAATTCACAAAAGTAGTTTTTATATCGGTTTTATTTTAAATTTAAAATTTAGGTAAATTAACCTATCTAAATTTGCAGCTTTTATACTGCAAATTTATAGCTAAGATCAAGCAGTCGGGATTATAAATGGTAGCCAGTGAGCTATTATATAAGTTATAGCGCCACAAGCTATTATGAATCCTATCGAGTATTTTACTGTAAATCTAAATAGATCGCTTTCTTTTCCTACCAAACCAACAGCTGCACACGCTATAGCGATACTCTGCGGACTTATCATTTTACCTACTACGCCCCCAAACGTATTTGCTGCTAAAAACAGTACATCAAGACCTTGCTTGATTGTCGCATCAGGTGCACTCATAAGTGCGTTTGCAGCTGCTACTTGAAGTGATCCAAATAGTAAATTTGAGCTAGTATCCGAGCCTGTTAGAAATACTCCTAACCAACCTATAATAGGTGAGAAAAATGCAAACGCGTCGCCCGTTTGAGCAAGAGCCGTTCCCATAAGACTTGCTTGACCGCTTTTTTCGGCTAAAACTGCGTAAGCGACCACCAGACCTATCGTAAGTACCGGAATTTTCATCTCTTTTAAAGTATCTTTGGCTGCTAAAGCGACTGTTTTTGCATTTACGCTTAGTATAAATATGCTCACTATGCCGGCTAAAAGTATAGCCGTACCTGCTGTAAGTATTAAGTCTAGTCTAAATTTTATATCTTCATATATGACAAATGTCATACCGGTAAACTCAAACATCCCTCCGGTTTTAAATAGTGCTTTGAAACTAGGAATCTGCCAGATTATTACGGCTACTACTAGTATAATAAAAGGCGCCCATGCTAACCAAATATCTTTTAAAGGTATTAATTGCCCATCATCTTTATATTCGCTTCTGTCAACTCTGAATATATTTTTTGGTTTCCAAATTTTTAAAAATGCAGATGTAACTATGATGGATACTATCGCCGAAATAATATCTGGAAGTTCCGGTCCTATATGGTTTGAACTATAAAACTGTGTCGCCGCAAAACTGATAGTAGCTACAAATATAGCAGGAAACGTCTCCCTAACTCCTTTAAATCCATCCATTAAAAATACGATGAAAAACGGAACAAAAAGACTAACAGGCGGAAGCATTCTTCCTACCATTGCGGAGATAACGTTTTGATCGACATTTACAGCTTGAGCCATAGCTATAATAGGAATTCCAACAGCGCCAAATGCAACTGGAGCGGTATTTGCTATCAAACAAAGACCAGCAGCGTATAAAGGGCGAAGGCCAAGTCCAACTAACAAAGCCGCAGTTATAGCAACAGGTCCGCCAAATCCGATAGCGCCTTCTAAAAACGAGCCAAAACAAAACGCGATCAATATAACTTGAATTCTGTGATCCGGAGTTATACTCATTACACTATGTTTTAATACGTTAAAGTATCCGCTCTTATCAGAAAGTTTGTACAAAAATATTGCGGCGATTATAATCCACGCAATAGGCCATAAGCCTTTTAAAAATCCGCCTGCAAACGACGCTAAAGCCTTGATCACGGACATATCATTGAGTGTGATAGCTATGATAAAACTTAGAGTAACCGTAGCTGCTGCGGCCACCCAACCTTTTAGCTTCAGCCATACTAAGGCTGTAAAAAATAGAATAATAGGCAGCCCGCTAATAGCGGCATGTAGCCAATTTACTTCATTAGTCATTAAGTCTCCTTATAATTTTTTTATAAAGCTATGGTGTTACTATATCAAAAAAATTAAGTTTTATAAAGAATACTTATTCAATTTATCAAAAAAAATAGTTAATATGTTTAAATTTGTTACATACTAGGCAATATTTTAATAGTTTATTATAAAATATTTTAAGTATATAGTTTAAATTTATAATTGTTTAAATTTGAAACATATCGTAAAAATAACACACATTTACTTTTTATAAGTTTGAAATTTGAATTATGAATTGTTTAATATATTTTTGTAAAAAAATTTGATATAATATGAAAAATTTTTTCTAAATAAGGATATTAATTGGACACGGAACCCATTCTTATGATTATACTTGCCGCTGTTTTTATATTTTTAAACGGCTTTTTCGTTTTATCTGAATTTTGTATTGTTAAAGTCAGAAAGTCAAGGCTTGAAGAGCTTGTAAAAGACAGAGTCCCAAATGCAAAACTCGCCTACAAAATGTCAAATTCACTAGATACTTATCTTAGCGCTACTCAACTTGGTATTACCCTTAGTTCGCTTGCTCTTGGTTGGATAGGTGAGCCGGCGGTTGCAAATGTTATAGTATCTCCTCTTAAAAATTACTTCGGTATAGAAGGAGTAGCTGTTCATACGATATCATTCATTATAGCTTTTAGCATTATTACTTTTTTGCATGTCGTGTTAGGTGAGCTTGTACCAAAGTCTGTAGCTATAGCAAAATCAGAAAAAGCAGTTCTTATTATAGCTAGACCGCTATATTTCTTTTGGATTATATTTTTTCCTATTATAAAGATGTTTGATTTTATGGCTGGAATGTTTTTAAAGCTCATAGGTATAAAACCAGCCAAAGATAGTGAGCTTGCTCACTCTGAAGAGGAGATAAAAATTATAGTCGGAGAGAGTTTAAAAGGCGGCGTTTTAGATAGCATGGAAAGTGAAATTATCAAAAATGCGGTAGATTTCAGCGATACGGTTGCAAAAGAGATCATGACTCCTAGAAAAGATGTTATATGTCTAAATAAGCAAAAGAGTTTTGAAGAAAATATGCAAGTTATCCAAAATAGTAAATTTACTAGATTTCCATATATAGATGGGAGCAAGGACGTTGTTTTAGGTATGATACATATAAGAGATATTCTCCAAAATGATTTAATCGGGCACAACACAAATCTTGATAAAATCGTACGTAAATTTATAATTGTTCCTGAAAATAGCTCTATCTCAAAGATATTGGTAATGATGAATAAAGATAGAATTTCAGCAGCTCTCGTCGTCGACGAGTACGGTGGAACCGCAGGACTTCTTACTATGGAAGATATCATAGAAGAGATAGTAGGCGACATAAACGATGAGCACGACGATAAAAATCAAAGTTATAAAAAAATCTCTGAGCATAGTTATGAGTTTAACGGTAGATTTGATATAGAAAGCGTTGAAGAGATTATGGAGATAAGCTTTGATGAAGAAACAGAACAGCTTACTATAGGCGGATATGTATTTAATCTTTTTGAAAGACTTCCGGTGGTCGGTGATACGATTGAAGATGAAAACTGTATTTATGAAGTTCTGAAAATGGATGGAACTAGCATATTAACAGTAAAAGCAACTCTTAAATCCGAAGATTCTAACAATTTTATTTAATAATACCCAAGGCAGAGCGTATCAGTAAGTTTGATACGCTTTTCTAACGGAGTAGGCGAAAAATACTTGCACTTTTCTATATAAATATGCGTTTTATAATCAAGCCCCAAGTCATCATATAGCTTTTTCAAATTTACAAATTTAAATTTAGCTATATTTCTAATCTCTAATTTATCATATAAATTTGAACCGTTCGATTTTGTTAAGTGAGAACTAGAAAGTCCGGTAAATGAGCAAAATGCACTAGAAAGAACAAATCCGTTTAAATTTGAGCAGCTTTTTAAATAAATTTGGTATTTGACTGGAATTGATTTTTTGTGTAAAAATACCGCTTTTGAATTTTGATATGATGCGCAAACTCCGTTTTTCCAAAATAGATAAGCATTTGAACTGATGTTTGCTAATTTATATATTTCGTAGTTAAGAACATATTCATCTAAAAATTCATTACAGGGCAGTGTTATTTTGAGCATATAAACCTCGTTATTAGAATTTAAAATAAATTTTTATTATAATCTAAAATTTAATACTATTTTATCTTAATAATGTATATATAATTTATAAATCTAGTTAAATATCATAATTGCACTAATTATTTTGCAATCTATCTACCATTTTAAGCCTCCTTTAAGCACTACTCTTGTATAATTCCAACTCACGAAACGGGAAAGACCTTTTAACTCTTCTAGTTAGAAATCCTTTTTATTTTCGATGTTTTTTAAAT